>JAYTON010000039.1:0-9664 GCA_043747725.1 Saprospiraceae bacterium | reverse complement strand
ACCGTTCCACCTGCTCTAACAATTAAATCTGAAGCAAAGCCCGATGCAGGATTGCCCGTTATGCCTGAAAAAGCGTCACTGCCACCGCATTGCATACCCACCACCAAATCAGAAGCGGGGCACGTCTCTCGTTGACGAGCGTTTAATTTCTTCAAATGTTTTTCCGCCAAAGCCATGATGCCGCCAACCATTTCTTGAAAACCCGTAAAAGATTCGTCCTGCAAATATAAAATAGAACTTGACCCTTCTTCGCTATCCGTGGGGATTAATCTTTCAGGTCTTAGTTTTTCACAACCTAAACCAATAACCATGATTTCACCGCCAAAATTAGGATTTTGTGCAATATTTTGAATGGTTCTAATTGGAATCATCGCCGCAGGTGCATTGATTGCAATGCCACAACCATAACTGTGATTGAAAGCAAAAACATCATCTACATTCGGATATTGAGGCAGTAATTCCTTTCTAATTTTATTTTCAATATAATCAGTGATACCCGCCACACATTGCACACTCGTGGTAATACCCAGTATATTTTTAGTACCAACGCTACCGTCTGCATTTTTATAGCCTTGAAAAGTATAACCATTTAATGGCTCAATTATTACTCCTTTTGCATCTGGCAAAGGCATATCTTTCAAATCAGGCGGTTTAGGTAAGTCTAATTTATTTTCATTAATCCACTCCCCTTTTTGAATATTTTTATTGGCATAGCCAATTATTTGTCCATAACGAATAACGGCTTCATCTCTATCAATAGGCGATAATGCGACTTTATGCCCCATCGGAATATCTTCAATTAAAACAATATTTTCTAAAACGGTTGTACCTTTTTTTAAACCAAAAGCGTTGCAGACGATGCCAACATTGTCTGAGGGTGTTGTTTGGATAACGGTATTTTTGATGATATTTGTCATTGAAATTGTTGTTTTTTAAAATCAAAACCACGTTTACCATGTCTAATTAGCTTTTATTTTTATACTGAGGGGTATATTTTGTTCTTATCATTCAGTCCGTCATTTTTTATCGCCTTCTATTGCATAATCCTTACGTTGCGAATGTATGATTTTAAAAACCCTTTTTCTGTTTGATGTTTATTCAATCCTCAATAAAGGTAATTCCGTTATTTACTTTTTCGTGGTATTTTCATTGAGCCAAAAATATTTAGCTTTGTGAAAATATAAAAAAAACGATGAATCCTCTTTTACTCTTTATCATCTTACTCGCCTGTATTATTGCCGCTTTGTATTTAGGGCGCGTTCGCTACATCAAACAATTAAGTTCCGCTATGATTGTCATATTTTTAACGGCAATATTGGCTAATATCGGGCTGATACCGACCTCATCAGCGGCACCACCTTTATACGATGGCATCTTTAAGTACATCGCACCCATGGCAATTTTCTATTTGATGTTGAGTGTCAATTTAAAAAGTTTGAAAAAAGCAGGATTACCCATGATTGGGAATTTCTTTCTCGGTGCATTGGGTATTATGGTCGGTGTAGCGGTTGGTATGTGGGCAGTCAATGGCAAAATACGCATGGGCGAAAACTATTTTGCTGTCGGCGGCATGTTTACAGGCACTTTTATTGGGGGGAGTATCAATTTAAACGCCGTTGCTTTGCATTATAATGTGACAAAAGATGGGTCATTATACGCCGCCATTACTGCCATTGACAATATCATGACCGCAATATGGGTGATGGCGACGATTGCGATTCCAAAAATAATGAGGAAAATACTGCCTACGCCAAGGCAAGGCGCAGCTTCAGACGAAAGCTATGAACAGGCATTGAGTGACATCGAAACCGTGAACCCCCTCAGTATCGCGTGGCTTTTATTGATTGGCTACGGGACTTTATTAATTGCCCAAGAATTGAATAAACTGTATCCCAGTTTACCCATGATTATTTGGTTAACCACCATCGCTTTAGCATTGGCGCAGGTACCTGTTATTCAACGAATTAAAGGGAATAAACTCATGGGTATGCTTTGCGTATATCTGTTTTTAGCCGTTATCGGAGCCTATTGTGATATTCCGACTTTATTGAAAAACGGCGATTTAGCGTTGACACTCATTACTTTCGTCTTAATTTTAGTCACCATCCATACGCTATTTCAATTTGGTATAGGTTATCTATTGAAACAAGATTGGGATGTTATGGGCATTGCTTCACAAGCCAATCTTGGTGGGTCTTCAACATGTTTGGTGGTTGCCCAAAGTCTTGGACGCGATGATTTAGGTTTAGCCGGTATTTTAGTCGGTGCTTTGGGTAATGCTGTGGGTACCTATTTTGCTATTTTAATGGCGGAGTGGTTGAGATATAGTTTTTGAAATTTTAAATATTTAAACCATCGGAAACAACTGCGCCGCAATCATCGTCAAAACCAACCCCGTCAAACCCATAATTGTCTGCATGGGCGCAATGGTTTTTAAGGCTTCTTGCTCCGTCAGGTTACTTGTTTTACACATAATCCAAAAACCCGCATCGTTCATCCAAGGAACCAATTTTGCACCACTGCCAATGGCTAAACAGAGATAAATAGGATTAAAACCTAAATTGGCATTTTGAGCCATACCTGCCAAAATACCCGAGGCCGTGATTAAAGCCACTGTTGCCGAGCCTTGCGCTGTCCGCACTACAGCTGTAATGAAAAATGCTAATGGAATCAATGCCATTTGATAGTCTTTTGTCAAATCTGCAATGCGGCTGCTGATGCCTGTTTGTTGCAACATGCCACCGAAAGCACCTCCTGCGGCAGTGATGAGAATGATACCGCCCCCACTCATCAAAGCGGTTTGAACAAAGGCAGTCATCCCCGCTTTTAATGTTTTCTTTTGATTGGCGAGCACCAATAGCGCAAAGATAGCACCTGAAAATAAGGCTATATTTTTATCTCCAAAAAATAAAACGACATCCATCATTTTATTTAAAAAATCGGATTGGGTCAATGGCATAGGCAATTTAAAGCCTTCAACGGCAGACCGAATGCAAATAGTCACCAAAGGAAATACTGCTGGTAAAAGAGCTAAACCCAAGGCAGGTAATTGTTTATCGTCCTTATTCGCAATGGCGGCGATGTCTTCTAAACGGGCATCAGGCGAATATCGAAGCGGTATGGGGTTCTTTTTATTAAGCCAAATCGCCACCAAATAACCAACCGTAATCGTACAAAGCCCAAAAAGCGTTCCGCAAACCATCATTAAGCCTATGGGAACATGAAGGGCCGTCACTAAAAACAAGGGACCCGGCGAAGGTGGCACATAGGAATTTGCCATAACCGCTCCTGCTATGACCGATAAAGCCAATAAAAGGTAATTTTTACCCAATCGCATACCCATTGCCTTCGCTAAAGGCATCATTAAAAAGATAACAGTGTCTACAAAAACTGGAATGGTGAGAAAAAAGCTGCTCAAAATAAAACCGATGGGGGCATGTTTTTCGCCTGTTAATTTGAGCATGGCTCGGATAATTTTTTCGGCTGCACCACTATCCAACATCGCCTTTCCAATAATGGCGGCGCAAGCTATGACGATGCCGAGTTTAGCGCAAGTGTTGCCGAACTCCGTTCCGATGCGCTCGCCAATGCTTTTATTGGCTAATTTCAAGGCATCTGCCGCTGAATTGCTCTTTAAAAAAAATTGCTCTACTGAAACCGTAGGCGTGAGTAAAGCCACAGCCAAAGCCGCTAATAAGAGAGCTAAAAACGGATGCAATTTCAAGCCAATGATGCCACCGACTACGATGATGACGCCGACTAATAAGATAAAAATTGGGTCGCCCATTTTTTAATGATGAATGATAAGTGATGAATTGTGTGTGGTACAGAATTACTAAATCTTTAAGATTTCATAATTCTATTATCGCCCCCCCTCAGTATTCCATGTCTTTTTTAAGGTTTTGCTTTAAAACCGTTCAGCTTTTTAGCCATAAGCCTTGCGCCCTCTGCTACAAAAGTGGCATCTGAACCACAAGCGATGAATCGAATGCCCATGTTGTGATATTTATCGTAATCGTTCGGATTAAATATTAATATGCCTATGGCTTTATTCGTTTTTTGAGCAGCTTCCACTATTTTATTCAAGGCTTCTATAAAAGTCGGATGGTCAAATTGTCCAAAAATGCCCATTGCCATTGAAAGGTCAGCAGGCCCAATGAAAAGGACATCTACGCCTTCTACGGCGGCTATTTTGTCTAAATTTTCTAATGCTTCAAGCGTTTCAATTTGAACGATCCCAAGAATATTGTCTCTGGATTCATCATAATAGGTATTGAAATTTAATCCAAATTGTGTTGCTCTGACCATTTTAGCGACACCTCTATTGCCAAAAGGGGGATAATGCAAACCATTAATGACTTTTTTAGCTTCAATTGCATTATCCACCTTTGGGCACATGATGCCTTCCGCACCCATATCCAATATGCGGGATATGCGTGGCGATTCAGCACTTTCAACCCTGACTAAAACAGCAGAAGGAGAATTTTCTAAGGCTTGTAATTGAGCCAACACGTCTTTTTCAACCCCTGCCCCATGTTCAAGGTCAATCAATACCCAATCAAAACCTGCCTGTCCGACGATTTCAGCCGTTAAAGGGCTACCGAGATTGAGCCAGCAACCGTTGAGGGTTTCGCCTTGGTTGAGGCGTTTTTTTAAGTTTTTCATTTATAGAATTTTATTTTTTATTCAAAATACTGAGGGGGTCATTTAGATTACAACTCATCCCCTACTGCTTGAATTTTCAAAAATTATTAAATATAATTTTGATATTCTGTAAATATATTTCGAGCGAGCGCAGATTAACAAAACAAACAAAATAAGCATCTAATATCTTTATTAAAAAGCCAACACCAAAATTAAAAATTATCTGTGCTTTTTTTTTGTTGTTTACTTTTTAATGACTTTTAATATTGTTTTCCTTTTTTGTACCCCCATAATCTATTGATATTCAATGAATTATACGTCCAAGTGTAGCAGATTTGGGAGTAAGTGTAGCGAATTTGGGACTGTGTGTAGCAGATTTGGGAATTAATGTAGCGAATTTGGGGTTTAATGTAGCAGATTTGGGAATAAGTGTAGCAGATTTGGGAGAATTTATTTGGTTTTATGCAGGTGTTTATTAATTTTGCTACTGTTATCGCTGAAATATTGGATTCTTTCCCAATTCTGCTACACTTGCTTTAATTTTTATGATACAATGGCAAAGAAAAGTCAAAATAAGGGCATCGTCCTTATTAAAAAATCGAACGAGTTGATAGAGTCGCGCTTCAAATTTGACATTTGGGAGATGCGGTTTTTTCTATCGGTCATTTCACAAATACGGCGTGAAGATGACGATTTTCGAGTGTATAGAATTTGGTTCAGCGATATTATAAAAACATTTAACATCAAGACGCACCAATCTTATGACATGCTCAGAGATGCGGCTAATAAGCTGATGCGTAAAACTTTTATACTCGATACAAGCGATGAAGGCTTTGCTCGTAAAAAAGTCTATCATATTATCCGCATGGTGGACTATTTGGCTGAAGGACAAAGCAATAAAAAAGGCATTGAAAAGCAAGAGTATATTGATGTAACGGTTGAAACGGATTTAAAACCCTATTTGCTCCAACTTCAAAGTCGATTTACGGCTTATGACATCCGAAATGTTATCAAATTAGGGGCGTATCCCATCCGCGTTTATGAACTTTTAAAACAATATGAAAGCATTGGCAGTCGGACTCTCGGATTTGATGAAATGAAGCGCATGTTTGAATTGGAAAACGAATACCCGCGTTTTTCTACTTTTTATCAACGCATTATTGCGCCCGCCATCAAGGAAATTAATGAATATACCGATTTAGAGATATTAAAATTAGATAAAATCAAGCACGGCAAGAAGATAACCGGAGTTCATATTAAATTCCGAAGTAAGGTGTTGCCTGTAGTGATGAATCCTGTTCAAATCGTGAATGAGGCAATAAAACCCATCGCTCCAGATATTCAAAACGCCGATTTAATTATTGTTCACGATGACAAACAAACGACTGCTGACAATGATAATCGCATCAAAAATTTCTATCCTAAAATAGTTGAATCGTTGGGCGTGACCCCCTCAGTATTTTTTGATTTATTGAAAGTTTTCAGCGATGAAAAAATCGAGCAAGCCATCCGCGTAACAAATCGCGCTAAGATAGAAGGGCAAATTAAGACCAATCCTTCGGGCTTTTTTGTGCAGGCATTAAAAAATGGTTATACCGACCAAAAGGAAGAACGGAAGAAAAAAGAGAAAAAAGAAGAAACCCAAAAACGCATCAATAATCAATTGATTCAGTTGGAAAATGAAAAGCAAGAACGTATTTTTGATAGAATTAAAGAGTTGACTTCAACCAATTCTTCTTTAACGATAGAAGCTATTGAAACATTAAAATTGACGGAATCTGGCAAAAATATGATTCAACAAGAAGAAATTAAACTTCAAAGACCGCTTGAAGTAGAAGATTTTAGGCAAATTAAAGCACTCCGAAGTTTGGTGATTGATACACTTTTTATCAAAAATATAGATAGTTTTAAAGATATTTTGCAAGAGTTTGATGAAAAAACGAATAACATATGTAAGCCCCCTATTTTTAAAGCTTAACCGCTCTCCTAACTCTCTTATGTTTTACTACGCAATAAACTTAATTAAGTTTATTGCGTTTATTCTGAATTAAACAATGAAGCTATTTTTATTTTTTCAGCAAGCAAAGTGTAATTTAAAGCCTTGTTGTTCTTTAGAGCGTAAAAAAAGGTGGTTGACCGCCAATATTTTATGGGTTCAAATAAACAAACCTTTCATAGTTTCTCTTTTTTGATGTTTTACTGCGTAATAAAAGCAGTAAAATTAATAAACTTAGTTAAGCAATAAATTTAGTTAAGTATTTTACTTTTTAAAGTTGGAGAATGTTTTATATTTGCCCAATAAAAATAAAAAAGTAAAATTTTATGGCAAAAATCTTAATGTTCGGCAATCAAAAAGGCGGTGTTGGAAAATCGCAATGCACTTTGATGTTGGCTTCAACCCTATCACAAGCACCTTTCAATTTAAAAGTAGCGATAGTAGATATTGACGACCAAAAATCCATCATCTCGTGTCGTACGATTGACAAAACGGCGTATGGTAATACTCAACTGGAGCCGTACCCGGTATTGGACTATTCAATCAATGAGTTACAAAATAATATCAGCCAATTGGATCAAGCGTATCAAATCATCCTGATTGATGCTGCGGGAAAATTGGATGCCAAAGCAGATGTGACACAGCAGGAGATTTCGAAATCGCTGATGTACGTGGATTATCTCTTTTTGCCGTTCGTTTCGGGCAATCATAATTTAGATTCTACTTTCAAATATTTGCGTTTTGTGCAACAAATCCAAGCGGCGCGCCAATTATCCAACCGCAAGCTGACAGCCGTAGGTTTCGTCAATATGTACCGCCATCGGTCGCGAAAGAATCAATTTTTGATTCAAGACATCGAATCTATTACAGCTTCGGAAAAACTGCCTTTTTTGAAAAATTACCTGTTCGATTATGCTCTTTTCTCAGATGCTGACACCTATTTGAGCCTTTATGAAGCTTCAAACAGTGATACTGCCCATCAAAACTATGTATCTTGGATTAATGAAATAGGAAAAACAATTGGCATAATTAAGTAAGTTAATTAATAAACTTATAAAGTTTAATATACTTAATTAAGTTTATTACGTAAAAAATGTAATAAAATGAATAAAAAACAACGTATCCTGCCCATTGCTGATAAAATTGAAATCAATCAGGAGGCATTTACCAATGAAAATTTGCCTGATTCAGAAGCTGTCAATCAAACGGTGGCTATGGTCACGGGTAAGCCCGTACCTTCGGTTGCTAATGCGGCGGAAGTAGCCCCCCCTCAGTATCAGCAGCTTATCGCGCCGCCTAAACAGATAGGCAGACCCAAAAAACAGATAGCCAATGGGAGAGTAAAATACAACACCATGATAAAACCCGAATGGATACGCGCACTCCGCATAAGGGCGGCTGAGCAAGATATTTCCCCTGCTGATTTACTTGAGCGCATTTTTCAAGACACCGCTCTTTTGAAATAGAACAAAATGCTTTATAAAAGGTGTAAATACTGAGGGCGTAATTAGCCAATTAAAGTATAATTCACAGTCGATTATTACATTACCCTTATTTTACCCTCTACCTTATTTTACTCTCTATCAGAAGCCTTGAAAAAGCCAATTTCAGAGAGCAAAACGGGTGCTTTTGTTTGTAAAATAGTAAATCGAACTTTAGAAGTTTTAATCGTATCAAAACGCAAAAGCCGCTTATAACCTACAGTTGTGAACTCTTGAAGGAGTACCCATTTTTTGCCATCTAAATATTCGATTTTAGCCTTTTCGATGCGTTGACCTTCGGCTATATTTTCTTGAATCAAAATACGATCAAACGCCACATCTTTTCCAAAATCAATAATCATCGGCTTGATAAAGAGTAGGGTAGTGGCGAGTTTTTTATCGGTCAACTGCTTTTCAACTTTACCTTTTGCTAAATTATCTTTGAATGTTTCATCCAAAATACTTCTAAATTCTATCAAATTCTCCACATCTTTTTCACCCAAAAATCCTTGACGATTAGGCGGTATATTCAACAACAAAAGACTGTTGCGACCAACGGATTTGTAGTAAAGATTCACTAATTCCTTAGCAGATTTCACTTTATTGTCTTCTTTTTCATGATAAAACCAACCCGGACGAATGGACACATCGGTTTCAGCAGGTATCCATAATTTACCTTTAGGGTCGCCTGTATTCAAGTATTTTTCATCGGCTTTGCCCGGTGCCATCCCCTCAGTATTGAGCGTTGACCAGCATGTTTCGCCTGCATTACCCGACTCATTGCCCACCCAACGGACATCGGGTCCGGCATCTGAAAACATAACAGCTTCGGGCTGGAGTTCCCGCACTAAATCCCAATAACCTTTGAAATCATACTCCATATTTTTAGCATTTTCACCCTTCGCCCCATCAAACCATACTTCGCTAATAGTGCCATAATTGGTTAAAAGCTCGCGCAATTGTTTTTTATAAAAATCATTGTATTGCGCCGTTCCGTAACTCGGCTCATGCCTATCCCAAGGCGAAAGATAAACGCCGAATTTTAAGCCATAATCCTTACAAGCTGCCGCCATTTCGCCGACAATATCGCCTTTCCCATTTTTATAAGGGCTGCTTTTGACGCTGTGCTGCGTCTGTTCAGTCTGCCAAAGACAAAACCCATCGTGGTGTTTAGCAGTCAATAAAACCAATTTGAAACCCGCTTCTTTGAGCGTTTTCACGATTTTACGCGCATCAAACTCCGTGGGATTGAATATGGTCGGACTTTCAGTGCCATCACCCCATTCTTTATCGGTAAAAGTATTGACGGTGAAATGCAAAAAAGCCGTGGTTTCCCATTGTTGCCAAGCGATTTGACGCGGCGCGGGTTTAGGAAGGCTTTGAGATGTGAGAGTGAAAAATCCCAAACAGAACGTGAGTGCAAAAAGTGATTGTCGCATAATGAGTCGTTTGATTTTTTTATAAAAGGGGAATTATTACCCCTCAGTATTTTCAGGCAGTTTGTCTATTTCTTTGGATGATTTTAAGTAATTATCACTCGAAA
>JAYTON010000038.1:0-3561 GCA_043747725.1 Saprospiraceae bacterium | reverse complement strand
AACTCCAGAAGATATGAATATGGTCAGCGACGCCGCCCGTTGCCAATACTTTTTGTCCTTTCCCTTCAAAAACGCCTGTCGTATAAGCGAATAAATCACCTCGCCATTCTTTCTGAATCAAGGCACTCCTATTTTTCACGGCAAATACCGTTTGAATATAAATTTGACTGTAGGTGTTTGCCATCGTTTTCTCGTTTTGTATGTTAAAAAAGGTGTTGATACTGAGGGAGTAAAATTGTTTAACTTATTGATTGTCAAGGTTTTAACAGCCACAATAACCATCAATCACAAGCTTATTACCATTCTGTTTAATATTGAAATCACATTCTTCTCCAGCAATATTGATACTTTTATCTTTTTTATGAAATGTCAAAATATCATGCTTTGAAATAAAAAACGTCTTTACTAAAAAATAACCTTCATAAATGGAAAGATTAGAAGATGTAATTTTTACATCGCCACCTCCTTCACTTTTTCCATGTTCATATATAATATCGTATTGATACTTTTGCGTGAACCCTGTAATATCTTTTTCTTCAAATTTATCAGAAGGAGTTGCCATACGGTATTTATCAGCAATTTTATCAAAAAAACGGACTTCATATTTACTTCCTATTTTTCCTATTTTTCCTATTTGAATATCAAAATAATCTTCCAAAGTTGTGCTATCATTTTTGATAGGTGCAGTCAATCTAGACAAAAACCCATCAAACACAAACCCCTCAGTATTCCCATATTTCACCAGCAACCAATAGCCTTTTACAGTAAAATCTTTAAATTCCTCTACTTCAAAAAGTATTTTGAGACCAATATTGGGCTGCACGACCACCTTTGTACCATAAGGAATAGTGCTTATTTTAGCCGCTTTGGCATCGGGTTTATCTCGCATATTCAAGCCTAATGCTGCCCATACGTTGAGCGTTTCGCCTTCTTTAAAGCGGCTTTCTTGAGCCATCAACCCAATAGTTTGTAAAAAAACAAACAGCATTATGAATAATTCTTTTTTAAGCATTTTGATTTTACCCCCTCAGTATTTTTTATAAATGATTGATTGTCAATGTTTTATTATTTACTTTTTAATTTTCCAGCTGACCAAAGAATAAAATCAATTTTCTTTTCTTTAGAAATATTTGTTTCAAATCGAGTATTAAATTTTTCAATTATCATTTTTTCGTTAGCAATGATATTATACAATTCTTTTAATGACTCAATTTGATTTAGGTAGCCATCAATTCGTTTAGATACTTCTATAGTAGCAGGAATGTAAGAGAAACCCAATAAGTTTGCAACTTTGCTATCGTATATAGGAAAATCGTTTTGAACAGTATGAACTAATTTAGAGGTAAATGAAATCTGTAAGCTGTCTTTTTGTTTTATGTTTTTTATTTTATGCAATCGCTCTGCAATATTTTTAAAATCTACCTGAATAGTTTTTGATTCTTCAAGTAATTCAAAATATGTTTCTTTAAATTCATAACTCAATCCTGCATTATCTAAACCATAATATGAGCGAAATACAAATTGGAAAATACTATTTTTTGAAATATCGCTTTTACAATATTCTTTACACAAATATTCATAAATGTTGATGCTTTCAATTGAAATATTTTGTATGATTCTATTACTATGCTCTGAGATATAACTAATTACTTCTTTGTTTTTGTCAGACATTTTTTATTCTTTTAAATTTATTATCCATTCAATTTTAAAATTTGTTAAAAATACTGAGGGGATACTCCTTCATTCACCCTCTTTATCTAAATCCTTCTTACGCTCCTCCCTCTCCCGACTCCGCTTCCGCCGACGCGCTTCTCGTCGCTCTCGAATATGTTCTTCATAGCGACCGCTCTGATTGAGCCGCTGCTTTTGAGAGGCGGCGAACATCCGCATCATGAACCAGATACTCAAAATAAAAGCTGTACCGAATAAAAAAAGCATGATGATAATGGTTTAAATGAAAAAACGCCTCAACGAATTCAATCCGTTGAGGCGTTTTTTTGCAAACGAGTGCAGCCACATCACAGATTGTCGAACAATCGGTCAATAATGATAAGGCGTATAATGGGCGATGTTAAAGTCATTGCTCCCTCGTTATTTGAGTTTTTTAAAAAAGATGTGCAAAAGTACGGTTCTATATTAAAAAAACCAATAAAATACTGAGGGGTCTTCAAATTTATTTTTCATTCTATAATTTTCATCTCTTTCAAAATTTTATTGGTAATTGTTTTTCGACAGTTTTGAAAATTATGATCGGCACTCAACACCTTTTTATTCAGGCGCGTGGCGAAAAACCAAACGTTGTCGTTGCGCTCGACGTAGCCAATGTACCAGCCTATATTATTGTTGCCGTATGTCGTCCAACCAGTTTTAGCTCTGAGCGTATAATTGTCGTTTTTTTCAACAATCATGATATTTTTCACAATGTTGAAAGTACGTTTTGAGAAGGGTAATTGCTCGTCGTGGAGTTTGATAAGCAGCCAAATTTGATTGATGGGCGAGACGGCGAAGTTGCCGATATTCCAAAAATCATCACCTTTTTCAGATAAATTACCGTTACCGTATTGGCTTTTTTTCAAATATCGCTTGTATTTCTTTTTACCAATCATCTTCGCTAACTCTACATAATACCAAACTGTAGAGTTTTTGAAAGCATTTTTCAAATCGGTATCAGCATTCCAAGCCTCCACTGCTCGTTTTTGACCATCCCATTTAAACACCACGTTTTCATCTTTAATCACCTCCGTTTCGAGGGCAATCATTGAATTCAGAATCTTGAAAGTGGAAGCAGGCAAGGTGGCAACTTTGGCATCCGCTTCATCGCTGTATGTCCATTTTTTATTTTTATAATCATAAATGGTGATGCTGCCTTCAATGTTGCAATCATTGAAAGGCTGTTGCAAATCCACTTGGCTGACAATACTGAGGGGTATTGCCAGAATTAAAATGCAGACAAAAAGTGTCTTTTTCATAGGAAATTATTGAAATCTATAGTAAAGCTGCGCCAAATACCCCTGCCGAATCGCCCAATTTAGGTCTTAAAAATAAAGTTTCTAACCGCGTATTGAACACATATTTCTCCGCTTCGGCTACCCCCTCAGTATAAAGCTCTTGAATGTTCCCTACGCCGCCGCCCAGTACGATGGCATCAGGGTCGAGAATATTGACGATGTAGGCAATGGCTTTTCCAAAGAAGTGAATCAAGCGATTTTTAGTCATCATCGCTGCTTCGTCGTGATTAAGACGCTGAAAAATATCTTTTAATTTTAAAGGATTGTCGGTTAAAGATTTATAATAGCGTTCAAGGAAAGGTCCTGAGATGACGGTTTCAACACAACCGATATTGCCACAATAACACAAACCGCCACTGGCATCCAAGAAGTTATGCCCCCATTCACCTGCTATGCCTTGACGACCATTCAGCACTTTACCGTTCACGACCACGCCACCGCCTACACCCGTGCCTAAGATAACCCCAAACACCACACCTGCATTGGGCAGCACATCGCGTACAGCGCCAATATTTGCCTCAGCGACTGCAAAGCAGTTGGCATCATTCGCCAT
>JAYTON010000037.1:0-3383 GCA_043747725.1 Saprospiraceae bacterium | reverse complement strand
ATATAAGTTGGTTTGCGTCCCATGTCTTTTTTTCACAAAGTTACTAAATTTATGTCAATGAACTTTTTTGGAGCACTACTGAGGGGGTATGAAACAAATGTAACTGCGAGCATAGCGTGGCAGGAGGGGGTAAAAATTAAAAAGTATTAAAAAATATGTACACACTACACACACACCGATTTAATATGCCTCAACTCAATCGAGAAAGAACGATTCGAGTATTATTGCCAAGAGATTATTTTGACTCAGACCATCGTTATCCAGTCATTTATATGCAAGACGGTCAGAATTTATTCGACCCTGCAACAGCCTTTGGTGGTAATGATTGGAAAATACCTGTTACGCTTTCTAAATTATCTTTGAAAAAACAAGCCATCATAGTCGGCATTGATAATGGCGAGGTGGATAGGATGAATGAATATGCGCCGTTTAAACGGGGTAAAAGTGGAGGAGAAGGCACTCAATACCTCCAATTCATCATCGAAACGCTCAAGCCTTTTATTGATTCAAAATATAGAACTTTGCCTCAACGCAAGACAACAGGCATTGCAGGCAGCTCGATGGGCGGCTTGATTGCCTTATATGCAGGCTTGAAATATGGTGTAGTGTTCGGCAAAATTGGTGTGTTATCGCCTTCGATTTGGTTCAATCCTCAAGTTTTAGATTTGGTTAAATCTGTTTCTATTAAAAGTCAATTTTATATAGCCGGAAGCAAAAATGAGATGCGAGCCATGGAAAGTACTTTGCAAAATGTCTATTGGATATTTAATAAAGCAGGTTTTACAGAAGAGCAGTTGAGGGTTGTGGTAAGAGATAGGGGCAAGCACAATGAAACCATGTGGCGCAATGAGTTTAAAAAAATGTACGAATGGCTTTTTTAGTGAAAAACGAAGAGTGAAAAGTGAAAAATACCCTTGTATTTTTCATTTCTCACTCTTCGTTTTTCATTAAAATTAATGCTTCACTGCGGATGAGAAAATACGATTCCAACGAATACCGTTATTGCCTTTGGAAAACCAAATAAATAACGGCTTGCCTACTATGTGGTCTTCGGGTACAAAACCCCAGAAGCGCGAGTCCTCGGAATTGTGCCGATTGTCGCCCATTGCCCAATAGTAATTTTGTTTGAATGTATAACTGTTTGTTTTTGAATTATTTATGTAGATTTCATTGTTTTTAACTGACAATGTATTCTTTTCATAAGCGATAATAATACGGGTATAAAGCGCAATATTTTCCGGTGAAAGCGTCACTGTTGTACCGCGTGCAGGTATGACAATGGGTCCGAAATTATCCACTGTCCATTTGAAATGAGCGGTGTCTTGAGGGAAAATATCAGGGCGCATTTCATTGTTTGGTATTAACTCTACCTCTATATTGAGGGCTTTAAGTTTTTCTACCTGAACAGCATTTAATGCCGCTACAATTCCACCATTGACCTTTTGGGCTTCAGTAACATTGACCTCTAATTCGATTAATTTATCAACACTGACATTCCCTTTAATGATATACATGAACTGCATTTTCTCAGGCTTCGCCTCCGCTTGGTCATTGATATAAATTTGACGGTCACGCACTTCTAATTTATCTCCAGCGATACCCACACATCGCTTGATATAATGGTCTTTTTTATCAACGGGACGCGTTACCAACATATCGTCTTTAAATGGAGAAGGAATATCATTGCCCATTAACTGATTAGGTGACATACGGCGTATTTGGTTGATATTCCAAGAGCGAGTAGGCGTGATATAGACACTATCGCCATCGGGCCAGTTGAAAACGAAGGGCTCATTACGTTGTACATCCTCAATGGCAGGTAAGCGATGATAGCCTAAACTGGGCTCTTTTAAGTAAGATTCAGTATTGAGAACGGGTATTTGATTGTGTAAAAGTGGAATTTGAAGCACCGTCATAGGCGTTCTGATGCCATAATGTGCCTTGCTCACAAACAGATAATCGCCTACGAGGAGCGAGCCCTCCATAGAAGAAGTGGGAATCACGTAGGCTTCAATCAAAAACATGCGGATAAAAGCGGCTGCAAAAACAGCGAATATGATGGCTTCCGTCCACTCCCGTAACGACCCTTTTTTATAAGGGCTATTGGCGAGGCGTTTGAGGGCAAATTGGTCTTTTTTAGAGATGGCTTCGTGAAGGTCTTTGTGATAGGCGACTTCTTTAGGGACTATTTGCCCTTCATATTTAGAGGTGTCGTTACCTATTTTATTCAATATAAATGGTGAAAAAACGACTGCCCAAAAGCTATCCATGAATTGGAACTTGCCGAAAGCACGCACTAAGTCCACTTTCATGCCTGCATATATAAAAATATTGACGATTGGAATCAACATCAAAGCAGCGTGCCACGTCGGTTGACCAATCAGTTTGCAAATCTCTACAAAGTTCAGACCCGGTACGAGGGCTTTCCACCCTTCAACATCGGCTTTTTCAAAGACTTTTTTGAGCGTGATGCTCATGAGGATGTATATAACGAGTAAAATAATGAAAATAATCACTGTTAATGGATTTTGATTTTGAATATTAAGTTTTAACTTTATCTAAAATTTTTCATCGAAATGACCGCAAATATAAATTAATTTATGGGTTTTAATTTTTAAACCATCGTGTAAAAATGTAGCATAGAAATTACATGCGGTAAAATCTTCGACGTTGACGGAATTTGACTCGACGGATTTTTTAAAATTTAGTAATTATGTTCAAGAGCACGAAACAAATAATGATTTAGTAAGCCAAAACGCTGTCAATACTGAGGGGGTAAATTGGTTTCTACATGTCGGATACTTTCAAAGTATCCGACATGTAGCTCCAAATACTGAGGGGGTGAATTAGATACTTTATTGTTGAGAATTTTCAAATCAACCGTTGATGTTGAGTTATCCGCCATATTATACCGTATTCTAAATTGTTTGACACATTCAAGATGATTTGCATCTAATCTATTACTCATTTGATAAAAAAAATAATATCTTTGTTGCTGGTTTTCATATAGTTGCACGGTTTTTGCTATCATGTATTTAGAGGATTTTTTATGCAACAATTATCTAACATGACTCGTTTATAAACACAGATTTTTTAACAGCAATATTGACTTTAACCGCAATAGCATCACCTAACACGCTCTCAATTATTATTTAGATGAAACAAAGTATCTCAGCACGCATTCTAATTGTCGATGACGAAGCCGTTATCCGTCGCACCTTCAAATCGGTTCTTGAAATGGAACCCTACGAAGTGGATGAAGCGGTGGATGGCTATGATTGCCTCGTTAAAGTAAAACAAAAAAAGTATGATGTCATTTTTATGGACATCAAAATGCCGCGTATTGATGGCTTGGAGGTTTTGGATCAACTCCAAACGCTGAG
>JAYTON010000036.1:0-14478 GCA_043747725.1 Saprospiraceae bacterium | reverse complement strand
TTAGATGGTCAAAAACAAAAACAAGGCACTCCAACAATGGGGGGTATTATCCTCATCATGGCTATCATTATCCCCACTTTGCTTTTCTGTCGACTGGATAACATTTATGTCATTATCATGCTTTTAGCCACTTCATGGATGGGCATCGTTGGATTTTTAGACGATTATATCAAGGTTTTCAAGAAGGATAAACGAGGATTACCGGGTATTTTCAAGGTAATTGGACAAATTTCGTTGGGTTTGGTCATCTCACTACTCATACTCAAAAGCGACGATATAGTTGTAAGAATGGATAGGCAAACTGCTGAACTCAATCAATATACTATTACAAAAACCGTCTATACGCCCGACCCTAAGCGTGGCGGCAGGCTTAAGGAAATGGTATATGTGAAAGCCCCTTTGACCAATGTACCTTTCTATAAAAACAATGAATTGGATTACAGCAAATTCTTAAAACCTATTGTCGGAGCAGAAACAAGTAAAAAACTCACGACCATTATCTACATTATTTTTGTCATCCTAATCGTCACCGCCGTTTCAAATGCTGCCAACCTCACCGATGGTATTGACGGCTTGGCAGCGGGTACGAGTGCAATTATAGGTGCCACCCTCGCCCTTTTAGCCTACGCGACAGGTAACTCCATTTTTTCAGATTATCTCAATATTTTATACATACCGAACTCCTCCGAATTGGTGATTTTTGGTGCTGTTTTCTTTGCGGCGTGTATCGGTTTTCTTTGGTACAATGCCTTCCCCGCGCAAGTTTTTATGGGCGATACGGGTAGTTTGATGCTCGGCAGTGTCATTGCTGTTTTCTCTTTATTAATCCGTAAAGAGCTGTTAATTCCTATATTTTGTGGCATTTTTGTAGTAGAAAATCTCTCGGTGATGCTACAAGTTGGCTATTTTAAATACACAAAAAAGCGGTACGGCGAAGGCAAAAGGATATTCCTCATGTCGCCCCTACATCATCATTTTCAGAAAAAAGGCATCCCCGAAGCCAAGCTCGTTACTCGATTTTGGATTATCGGCATCCTACTAGCCGTTTTGACTTTGGTGACTTTGAAGGTTAGATAATTAAAATTATAAAAAAATGAAAAAAATAGTCATACTCGGCGCAGGAGAAAGCGGTGTAGGCGCAGCATTATTAGCGAAAAAGTGCGGATTTGAAGTATTTGTAAGCGATAAAAGTGAAATAAAAGTCCATTTTAAAAAAGAACTCGACGATGCTCAAATTCCTTACGAAAGTGGTCAACATACTGAGGGGGTCATTCTCGAAGCAGATGAAATTGTAAAAAGCCCGGGCATTCCCGATAAAGTTGAGTTAATCAAATTAGCCAAACAAAAAGGCATTCCTGTGATGTCCGAAATTGAATTTGCTTATCAAAACAGAGGCAACGACGAGCCATATATCATCGCTATCACAGGGAGCAATGGCAAAACGACAACTACCAGCCTCATTTATCACCTTATGAAAACGGGTGGCAAAGACGTAGCCGTCGGGGGCAATATCGGTAAAAGCTTTGCGCGATTATTGGCTGAAGAGCCTGTCCATGATTTTTACGTCCTTGAGTTAAGCAGTTTTCAATTGGATGGCATCATTCATTTTAGACCTAATATTGCCATTTTACTCAATATCACACCCGACCATTTGGATAGATACGACTATAAAATGACTAATTATATCGCATCCAAATTCCGTATAGCGATGAACCAAACGGAGGATGATATTCTTGTTTTCAATCAAGATGATATTGAAATTCAACAGTTTATGAATAAAAATTCTTTTTATGTGAACGAATGGCCTATTTCTACTCATTTTGATAGCGCCATACTCAGGGGGCGTTTCGACATGTCTAAATCAAGCCTCAGAGGTCTGCACAATTATTTCAATGCCTCATGCGCTATAGCGGCGGCGATAGTCGCTCAAGTGGGTGATGCTAAGATTCAAGAAGGGTTAGAAACGTTTAAAAATGTGCCCCACCGCTTAGAATTTGTCGCCACCGTCAACGGCGTGGAGTACATCAATGACTCAAAGGCGACGAATGTGGATTCTGTCTTTTGGGCATTATCCTCAATGACCAAACCCGTCGTTTTGATTATGGGTGGCACTGATAAAGGCAATGATTATACTCAAATAGAAAAATTAGTGAGTGAAAAAGTGAAGGCAATCGTCGCCATGGGCGTGGACAATTCCCAAATTTTAAGTTTTTTCAATCCTCATATTAAAAATATTGAAGAAGCCAAATCAGCACAGAAAGCTGTTACAATCGCTTCAAAATATGCTGAAACGGGCGACTGCGTTTTGCTATCACCTGCCTGCGCCAGTTTTGATTTATTTAAAAATTATGAGGATAGGGGTGAGCAGTTCAAAAAAGCTGTTTTGGAATTGAAAAATCTTTAACTTTGAATAAAAAATTCAAACATTATGGTTAAAGAATTGTAAATGCCTTTATCAAATGTTCAAGTTGAACTTTTGAAATTATATTCAACTAATCTTTCAGAAGAAGATTTATTGCATTTGCGTACCATGATAGCCAGATTTTATGCTGAAAGAGCAATTAGAAATGCCGGCAAAATTTGGAAAGAGCGCGGGTTGACTAATGATGACATGGAAAAATGGTTGAATAATGAAAATCAATAAACTGAAAACTTCCATCTTCTTTTGATAACAGTTGATCCTGATGATGACAAATTTGTAGATTGTGCTTTTGCATCTGGTGTTGATTATATTGTAACCAATGACAGTGATTTTAATATTTTGAAAAAAATTGAATTCTCTAAAATAAAAGTTGTAACAATTCAAGAATTTGAAGAAATTTTTAGAACACAAATAAATAGAAAAATTAATTGATATAGTATTTTTACTGAGGGGTTCAGTAAAGGAGCATACATATAAATTGAAGCTCCTTTATTATTGAAACCATGCTGAAATTAAGTGAAATCTAAATTAAAAACCACATTAACACGTAGTTGGTCTAAATTGAATTACCTTCACCAAATTCATTATTTGTTTTACTAACTAATTAATTTTATTTCAAATCATGCTTCATTATCGTGCAGATCTTCGGACTTTAGCTTACAAAGTGTTCACCACAATTTTATTCTTCGGGCTTTGGATTTATGGCTTTAATTGGATAGCCTACTCTGTTTATTTGCTGGCAGCTATCGCCGTTTCAGTGATGACCCACAATCATCAACACCTCAAAATCTGGAAAAGTAGAACACTTAATACCCTTACTGATTGGTGGTTGACTGTGTTTTACGGGCTGCCCATCTTCGTTTGGATTCCGACCCACAATCGGAATCACCATAAATTTACCAATAAAGAAGGCGATGTCTCTATCACTTACAGACATACAGAGGAAAATAATTTTCTTTCAGTTTTGAGCTACCCCTCAGTATCGGGCTATCATCAGATGAAAGAAAGCATCATTCCATACATGGTAAAATTGCGTCAAACTGACCGCCAGACGTATATTGAAAATTGCATTCAAATCGCTGTTTTAGCAGTATGGGTTATTGGTTTTCTTTTGTTAGATTGGAAAAAGGCTTTGATATATGTTGTGATTCCGCAGCAATTCTCTGCTTTTATCGTCATGGTTTTCAACTATATCCAGCACGTTCATACGGATGAGGAAAGCCTTTACGACCATTCACGCAATTTCATGGGTATTAATTGGTTGCTTTTCAATAATGGCTATCACACCGCACATCACGAACGCGCGGGCATACATTGGAGTCTTCTCCCCGCCGAACACAATAGAATTGCCCATTTAATAAAACCTGAATTGGTTCAAAAAACCATGTTGGGATACCTTTTCCGCACGTATATACTCGGCGCATTTGATAGTCGCTTTATGACTTTTAATATGCGGCAAGCCCGATTGAAGCGGCAAGAATAGCTTTAATTTTTTCTTTATAAAAAAATACCTACTATTGATGCTTGTCAATAGTAGGTATTTTTTATTTAAATCCTTAGATATTTGATAGAGATAACTTGAAAATCTCTATTTTTGTAAAAATTATGCCTTCCTACTGAGGGGGTGCATACGAACAATACACTATAATTTTTCACCATAAATCATTTCACACCATGTCAATGATCAACAGAGTTACCGCCGAATTGCGTGGTGATAGAGTTATTTGGGCAATTGTAGCTGTCCTTTCGATGGTCTCCATTCTGACGATTTACAGTGCATCGTCGTCTTTAGCTTTTCAAAAAAATGGCGGTAATACCGAATATTATTTGCTAAAACAAATGCTTATTCTCAGCGTCGGTTTGGCAATTGTCTATGTTTTCCACATCATTCATTACAAGCGATTCAATCTTTGGGCACCTTATATGCTCGCGGTCACGGTACCTTTATTGGCGCTGACTTTGGCAGTCGGTACTGAGTACAATGATGCTCAACGGTGGCTCGAAGTACCTGGATTAGGCTTGACTTTTCAAACATCCGATTTAGCGAAAATCTCCTTAATCACTTACATTGCCCGCTCAATTACAGCCAAACAAGACTATATTTCTGATTTTCAAAGCGCATTTTTACCAATTATCATGCCTGTTATCATAGTCTGTTTGCTCATTGCCCCCAGCAATTTATCAACGGCACTAGTTATTTTTGCAACGTGTATCGTCATGATGTTTATGGGTAGAGTTGCGCCGAAATATATATTTTTAATGATGTTTTGCGGCTTAGTAGCCTTCTCTGGTTTGATAGTCGTCGGTCAAGCCTTTCCTGACAAAGTACGCGTCAATACTTGGACATCTCGATTAAGAAATTTTGTAACGGATTCGGAAGAAGCCGACCAAACGAAAATCGCTAAAATGGCAATCGCTAACGGTGGCTTGCTGGGTGCAGGACCGGGCAATTCCGTTCAGAAAAACTTTTTACCCAATGCTTTTTCAGATTATCTCTATGCGGTTATTATTGAAGAATACGGTTTGTTAGGAGGCTTTTTGATATTAGGACTCTATATATTGCTGTTTTTAAGAGTCGTCCGATTGGTCACCAAGTCACCCAAGACTTTCCCTGCCATGCTGGTCATGGGGCTGACGCTCATGCTCGTCGTGCAAGCGTTAGCCAATATGGCGGTGAGTGTTCACTTAGTCCCCGTCACGGGTCTACCCTTGCCAATGCTCTCGATGGGGGGGACATCGCTGCTCTTCAGTTGCGTATCATTGGGTATGATTTTAAGCGTTTCAAAATTTATTGAAACTGAAAATAGTTGATTTTTTAAATGTGTAAAATTTTGAAGATCAATTAATTGCAATCACTTTAATTCATGAAAATAATTATCAGTGCAGGTGGCACGGGCGGACATATTTTCCCCGCCATAGCCGTAGCCGACGAACTTAAACGACAAGACCCCTCAGTACAAATCCTCTTTGTCGGGGCTTTGGGCAAAATGGAAATGGAGCGTGTACCTAAAGCCGGATACAAAATAGAAGGCTTGCCCATCGTTGGATTGCAACGCCAGTTGACCTTGAAAAACGTTTGGCTCAACCTACAATTGCCTTTCAAATTGCTCAATTCAATGCTCAAGGTCAAGCGCATTTTAAAGGATTTTAAACCTGATGTAGCCGTTGGTTTTGGCGGTTTCGCTTCAGGACCAACCTTACGAGCCGCTGCAAATATGGGTATTCCAACTGTTTTACAAGAGCAAAACTCCTACGCAGGCGTGACAAATAAACTCTTAGCCGAAAAAGCGCAAGTTATATGTGTCGCTTACGAAGGACTTGAAAAGTTTTTTCCAAAAGATAAAATCATCATTACGGGTAATCCTGTGCGTTCTGATATTGCATTTTCTCTCTCCCCCTCTGGGGGCGGGGGGATAAGTAGTAAAAAACAAGAAGGTTTAACCTATTTTAATTTAGATAAAAATAAAAAAACGATTGTGATAATGGGTGGTTCGTTGGGTGCTAAATCGCTCAATATAGCAATGGAAAATAATTCAAAACTCATTGAAAATAAAGGAAATATACAAATACTGTGGCAATGCGGTCGCCTTTATGAAGATGATTTTAAAAATGGCAAAGCAGCGCAATTACCCAATGTGCAGATGCGCTCTTTTATTGACCGAATGGATTTGGCTTATGCAGTGGCGGATATTATAATTGCCCGTGCAGGAGCACTAACGATTTCGGAATTATGTCTTGCCGGTACCCCCTCAGTATTGGTGCCTTCTCCGAATGTTGCAGAGGATCATCAAACTAAAAACGCGATGGCATTAGTAGAAAAAAATGCGGCGATACTCATAAAAGACAGCGAAGCCAAAGATAAAATGATTCAAAAAGCTTTAGAAATTATTGAAAATGAATCACTTATGAATAGTTTAAGTGATAATATTTTAAAATTAGGAAAACCCAATGCAGCTAAAGACATCGCTTTAAAAATCATAAAAATAGCCAACCAATGAGTGATATAAAAGTACAGATAGCTGAAACGGATGAGCAAATTTTGAAATGTTGGGACGCTATTTATGCCCTTCGCCCACATTTAATTAAAGCCGATTTCTTACCATTAATTCGGGAAATACAAGCAAGCGGTTACGTCTTGGCGTATGTAGAATCGGATGGCAAAGCTGTGGCAATTATCGGTTATCGCTACTTACATTTTTTGTTTAACGGTAAGCATATTTATATTGACGACCTATCCACTTTGCCCAAGGCACGGGGTAAAGGCTATGGCAGTGCCCTCTTAGAATTTGTGAAAAATGAAGCCCGTGCGCGAGGCTTAAAAATAGTAACACTTGATAGTGGATACCATCGGCACGATGCCCATCGCTTATATTTGAATCAAGGTTACAAAATAGTAACGCACCATTTTTTACTGACTTTAGAAGAGTAAATATAGTTATGAATTAAGAAAAACTCATAATTCATGACTCACAACTATCAAAGGCTATCTCTAAAATTAGCTAAGGATTGACGAATTTGGAGCAGTTTTTCAATGGTTTTGTAGCGTTTTTCAAGAGAATCCCTTTCTTTTTCAAAAGCACTTTTAGCATCTTCAAGGGTTAAGCCTTTATCTTGAATGAGGGCATGTATTAATTGCAATTCGGCAATTTCGAGCTTGCTCATTTCTCCGTTTTTGCTTTTTGTCAATGTAAATTCCTCCTCCCAAAAGCGTAGGATAGATTGCGAAACGTGGAGTGATTTCGCTACTTCTTCAATTGTATATTTCGATTTATCGCTTTTGGCTTTCATTTTTTTAAATATCTATTTTTAAACCGTAATTCGGACTTCAGCTCGAAGAAATAAGCGGGCTGAAATCCGTGCTACAAATAAATTAAAAAGAAATTATTTATCTAATACTTTCATTATCAATGCATTAGTCGCTTTAGGCTCAGCTTTGCCTTTCGATAATTTCATCACTTCGCCGACAAAAAAGCCCAACAAACCTTTTTTACCTTTCTGATATTCAACTACTTTTTCTGGATTTTTAGTTAAAACATCATTGACAATTTCATTTAAAAAATCGGAATCAGATGATTGAAGCAAGTTCATTTTCTCTGCCATCGTCCAAACAGTGGTTGATACTGAGGGGGTCTCCAGAATAGTCGGATAGAGTTTTTGATAAGCCGCTGAAGCACTAATTTTACCGCTTTCTATCAATTCGAGCATCTCCTGCCATTGATGCAAATGCGTCATTATTTTGACGTAAGAATGCTCGTCAGCATGAATAGCAGGTAGAAATTTATTGATGAAAAGATTAGCTGCTGGTTTATAAAGATTTGATTTAAAGCCAGTTATAAAATATAGATAATTTTCAAGTGTATCAATATCCTCTGTCAAAAGATTGGCGTCATACTCAGTCAAGCTATATTTTTCTATCAATTCCTTTTTACTTTCCCAAGGCAAAGCAGGCAAATCTTTTTTAATGGACTCAATCCATGATTCACTTAAAACCACAGGTGGTAAATCAGGATCGGGAAAATACCGATAATCATGGGCATTTTCTTTACTCCGCAAAGGTGTAGTCATACCTGTGGCGGGGTCAAAACTCAAAGTATTTTGCTCCACAATGCCCCCATTTTCTATTAATTCAATCTGTCTTTTTGATTCAAATTCAATCGCTCGCCTTGCAAAACGCATCGAATTCACGTTTTTGACTTCGCAGCGCGTTCCATACTGAGGGGCCTCTTTTTTGCGAACAGAAATGTTCACATCGCACCGCATCGAGCCTTCTTCCATATTACCATCGCTCACACCCACCCACCGAACGAGTTGCCGCATGGTTGTCATGAAAGCATCCACCTCTTCGCCACTTCGAAAATCGGGTTCGGTCACGATTTCGAGCAAGGGCGTGCCCGCACGATTTAAATCAATAAAAGATACTGAGGGGTCTTGGTCGTGAATACTTTTTCCCGCATCCTCTTCCATGTGGATATGGTGCAAACGGATGGTTTTCAGCCCTTCCGATGTCTTTATTTTCAAGCTACCACCTATGCAAATGGGCTTTTTATCCTGCGTAATTTGATAGCCTTTGGGCAAGTCGGCGTAGAAATAATTTTTTCTATCAAAGGCACTTGTCCGATTAATTTCGCAACCCAATGCCAAGCCAAGCCTAATGGCATATTCAATTTGTTTTTTATTCAAACGAGGCAATGTGCCCGGATGAGCAAGCGAAATAACGGATGTATGCGTATTAGGCTCACCGCCGAATGCTACACCATCGGCGCAAAATGCCTTGCTCAAAGTGGACAATTGAACATGGACTTCAAGCCCGATGACGGTTTCATAAGCCGCTGATTTATCTGTTTTATTTAATTCCACAAATTTATATTAATGAGTTACTGAAATTATAACATGTTGATTAGCAATATTTTATTCTTAAAATTTAATTTTTAAAATAAAATAAATCCGATAATAGCTGTGCCCATCAAAAATAATATACTCATGAAAAAGTAAGTGCTGCCTATGATAAAATATTTCAAAAATGTTTTCCCCAACCTTGATTGTAATAAAATTTTAACGACATAAAAAAGTGTATCGCCATCCAGAGGAAAAATAAGGATAAAATATTTTCCCCAAAAGGAAAAATCAATAGGCTAGTAAGTCGTGCATAGTCGTTCTACCGTCAGTCGGTTTTTGACCACATGGGGAACAATTTTTATCAAATTCCGACAGTGGATAATGACAATTGAGGCAATAAGGGTGATGTTTTTCGTTGTGATGATGGCTCATAGGTATATAGCTATCTAAAAATCTAAAATCGAATTATCTCATATCGGCTTACAAGCAGTTTGCAGGTATTTTATAGGGACGCTAAGGTACAATTTTTTCTCAAAATAAAACAAAACGGTTGAATACCCCTCAGTATCCAACCGTTTTTTATCATTGATTTTAGATGAATTTTAATCTTTCGAGTTACTTTCTCTTGTGGCCGCTGCTACCAATGCTGCATATTCTGAAGGACTCAGACCATCCATGCAATATTGAACAGGATTAATAACATTACCATTGAGATGAACTTCATAATGGCAGTGAGGACCAGTTGACTGACCAGTTGAGCCTATTAAACCGATGCGTTGACCTTTTTTGACCTTATCACCTGCCTTTACGTCTATGCGGCTCATGTGTCCATAAAGTGTTTCATAGCCAAAACCATGACTGATGACCACGCATTTTCCATAGCCACCGCTATCATAATCCGCTTTTACGATGGCACCATCGCCGGTAGCCTGTATGGCAGTACCTTGGTCAGCAGTGAAATCAATGCCTTTATGAAAACGTTGCACTTTATGTATAGGGTGAATGCGCCAGCCAAATCCTGAAAGCGCGTCCAAATGTGCTGCCAATAAATCGGCGCGAACGGGTTTGATACTTGGAATAGATGAAATCATTTTCTCTTTTTCCTTCACCAAACGCGCAATTGTATCGAATGAGCGCGATTGTAAAGCAATCATGCGGCTCATGCGCTCAATTTTCTCTTGTGTTGCAATAATGGTTTTAGCACTATTAAAATTAGCAAGATTGGCATAAGGGTCGTGACCACCCGCCCCACCATTGAATACTGAGGGGTCTATCGGGTCGGCGTTGAAAGCCAAACGGAAGAGTTTTGCATCGCGTTGCTGCAGCCCTTCTATGGCTTTTTCATTGAGTTCATTTTGCTTTTGAACGGCTTCGTAGCGCAGTTTGAGCTGCTCGATTTCGTTGTTTCGCGCTTGCACTTCAGCGGAAGGGAAAAGCTTTTGCATGAGAGGATAGCAGAATAGAGCCGTAACAATCAAAGCCGACACCATACCAAAGACTTTTAATGATTGCTCTTTCCCGTTTGTCTCTAATTTTTCGTATTGTAGTGAGTGCGTGTTGTAAATAAATTTTTCCTTACTCATAGATTTAAATTGTGACCTTTTGAATGCTCAAACGAACAAATATAGGCGTTAGACAATGTGTCTTTTCGTAACGCGAGCGAAAAACAAAAGCAAAACTAATATCAAAAAAAGAAATTGATATGTTCACAATTGTTAAAGCACGAAGTTCTACTAAGACTTTAACCGTTTTTTAACAGTTTCTTAACTTTTGGTGACTGTTTTGGTAAAAAAACGGCAGCATTCGTTCCGCCTAAATGATTGTGTAGTATAGATGTGGCAAGTACTATGCCTGTTCAATAAGTTGTTTGTTTCTTTTAAATTTGGCTTTTCATGTCATGAGCATGAGTTACAAGTCAAAATTAATAAGTTTCACGAAACTTTTATCTATTAATTTGTTTTTTAATAAAATTTTTATCTGAAATATGTGAAATTTTAAGATTTTTGTATTTCCTCAGTTGCTTCGTACCTTGCAATGACATTTCCGTATAAAAAAGGTTTTGCTACAATGGTTTTCATTTGGCAAAGCCTTTTTGTTTTTGTAGTTTTGCGAAATTTTTTGACAATCAATTAATTACAAATATGACATCTCACGAAATCCGCCAGTCATTCCTTGATTTTTTTAAATCAAAACAACATAAAATAGTGCCTTCTGCGCCTTTGGTCTTGAAAAATGACCCGACTTTGATGTTTACCAACTCGGGTATGGTGCAGTTTAAAGACTACTTTTTGGGCAATGGTACACCGCCCTCAGTACGGATAGCCGATACGCAAAAATGCCTGCGCGTGAGTGGTAAGCACAACGATTTGGAAGATGTGGGCTTCGATGGTACGCACCACACGATGTTTGAAATGCTCGGCAACTGGTCATTTGGCGATTATTTCAAGAAGGAAGCGATTGAATGGTCGTGGGAATTATTGCATGATAAATTGGGCTTGCCTGCTGATCGTTTGTATGCCACTGTTTTTGGGGGTGATGCACAAGAAGGTTTAGCGTCGGATGAAGAAGCGCGTAACTATTGGCGACAATATTTGCCCGATAATCAAATCCTCGACGGCAATAAAAAAGATAATTTTTGGGAAATGGGCGCGCAAGGTCCTTGTGGGCCCTGTAGCGAAATTCATTTCGATTTCCGCAGTGATCAAGAGCGGGCGAACGTGCCAGGTGAAAAACTCGTGAACCAAGACGACCCCTCAGTAGTGGAGATTTGGAACAACGTTTTTATGCAATTTGAGCGCAAAGCAGACGGTTCGCTTGTGGTTTTACCCGCGCAACACGTGGATACAGGCATGGGTTTCGAGCGACTTTGCATGGTTTTACAAGGGAAAAAATATACTTACGATACCGATATTTTCACACCATTTATTCAATTGGTTGAAAAAGAAAGCGGTATAAAATATACAGGTAGCTACGATAGAAATGCTAAAACGGACGTAGCGATGCGGGTGATTGTTGACCATATTCGGGCAGTGGCTTTCACGATTGCGGATGGTCAATTACCATCAAGTGGTGGTGCAGGTTACGTGATTCGCAGGATTTTACGCCGTGCAGTCCGCTATTATTATTCATTTTTGGACATCAAAGAGCCATTTTTACAAAAACTCATTCCACTTTTGGCAACCGAATTTGAAGACGTTTTCCCTGAATTGAAAGCACAACAGGATTTTGTTCAAAAGGTGATTTTAGAAGAAGAACGGTCGTTTCTAAAAACATTGGAAATGGGTTTGAAGCGTTTTGAAACCCTCAATACTGAGGGGGGTATCGTGAAGGGTTCTGAGGCTTTTGATATGTTCGATACTTACGGTTTCCCTATTGATTTGACGGCATTATTGGCAAGTGAGCGGGGTTTGAGTGTGGATACTGAGGGGTTTGAAGTAGCATTAAAAGAGCAAAAACAACGTTCTAAAAAAGACGCTGAAAAACAGGTTGGCGACTGGGTGAGTCCCCCTCAATCCCCCCAAGAGGGGGAGGATGCCAATCGTGTTGAGTTCGTCGGCTACGACCAATTGAAGGTTGAAAACGCTAAAGTATTGAAATACAGGGCAGTTACAGATAAAAAAGGATTGCAATATCAAATCGTTTTGAACCGAACGCCTTTTTATGCTGAAAGCGGTGGACAAGTCGGCGACACGGGTTTCATGTATTTCAGTCCCGCTTTGGGGGATTTAGGGGGCTTTGATGGTGAAAAAATAGCCGTTTTGGATACTAAAAAGGAAAATGATTTGATTATCCACATCGTCAATGATTTGCCTGAAAATATCAACGACTCTCGTGTACGTGCGCAAGTAGATAGAGATGCTCGACAAGCCATTTCTCAAAATCACACGGCTACACATTTGATGCACGCCGCTTTGCACAGCATTTTAGGAAAACATGCGGTGCAAAAAGGTCAAAATGTAGATGCGCAGCGTTTGCGCTTCGATTTCTCTCATTTTCAAGGCGTTTCAAAAGAAGAATTGGCTCAAATTGAAAAATTGGTCAATCAGAAAATACGGGAGAATATTGCCCTCGATGAAGTCCGCAATATGCCGATTGAAGACGCTCGCAAAACGGGCGCAATGATGCTTTTCGGTGAAAAATATGGTGAAATGGTGCGGGTGATTACATTCGATAAAGATTTCAGTCGTGAGTTGTGCGGTGGTACGCACGTACAAGCTACGGGCGAAATTGGCTTATTCAAAATCGTGGCTGAAAGTGCTGTGGCGGCGGGTGTTCGCCGCATCGAAGCGGTGACGGCTGATGGTGCTGAGGCATATATGAATGAAGCCTTTGCAGAGTTGCATCGAATACAAGATTATTTCAAAAACCCTAAGAATATAGCCGATAAAACAATTGCACAAGGTGAAGAAATTAAAGCCCTCCGCAAGCAAATAGAAGCGATGCACTTAGAGCAGGCGACCGCTTTGCAGAAGGAATTGCGTTCACAATTCGTTGATAATCAAGGTTTTAAGTTATTGATAAAACAAATTGTGTTATCTGATTCTAATGCTATAAAGACATTGGCGACCAATCTTGAAAAGGAAATCGGCAACGCTGTCATCGTCTTCGGTAATATCTCCAACGATAAGCCGCAATTGACTATTTGCATCAGTCCTGATTTGGCAAAAGCTAAAAATTGGAACGCTGGAGCGATGGTCAAAGAATTGGGTAAAGACATCAAAGGCGGCGGCGGCGGTCAAGCGACTTTTGCAACGGCTGGGGGCGTGGATACTGAGGGGTTGGTGAAGGCGTTGGGGAGAGCTAAGGTTTTGTTGAATTAAACTATAATAATAGAAAATAGGATAAAAAATAGGCTAATTTTATAAGTTTTCAAATGAAAATCTTATAAAATCAGCCTATTTTCGTATTATTGCTTTCTAATTTAACTCGAAAATTTATAAACTGCTATGACCGAAAACCTCGATAACGATAACAATCTCAATAATCCGCACGACAAATTCTTCAAAGCTGCCTTTGGCATTAAGCTCGTTGCGGCAGCATGTTTATCGCAGTTTTTAAGGAAAGAACTGTTGGATAAATTTGACCTCGATACCCTTGAGGTGGAATCGAATTCGTACATTACTGACGAATTATCTGAGTTTTATGCAGATTTAGTTTGGCGTTGTCAGTTTAAACTGGGTAATAAACGAGTGTTTATTTCTTTTTTATTTGAACATAAAAGTTATAAGCCGACGCATCCACATTTTCAATTAATGGATTATATACGTGGAGCATGGAAAACGCAATTGGCAGCGAACCAACCGCTCGTTCCGATTGTTCCTATTATCGTTTATCATGGAAAAGAAAAATGGATAACCGAACCATTTGAAAGCTATTTTGGAGACGTTGAGCTTGAAATTTTACCATTTTTGCCGCGTTTTGAATATCAATTGATTAATTTACAAGACTATTCTGATGAAGTTATTCGGACATTTCAATCCGTTCTACTTCAAAAAACTTTACTGGCTTTTAAACATTATTTGGATAAAAACTACATCAAAACCCATGTCGTTGAACTTTGGTTTGCTGGCTATGGGGATAGAAAAAATGAACAAATAGGTTGGTTTATTCGTGCTTTTGGTGTATATTTGACTTCTATTTCGGGTATATCTCGTCAAAAGATTATCCAACAAATCATTCAATCTGATAACAATTTAAAACCTGAAGCTATGACTATAATT
>JAYTON010000035.1:0-6083 GCA_043747725.1 Saprospiraceae bacterium | reverse complement strand
TTCTTTCTGAGCTTCTTGAAAAAGAATACCAGCAGAATGCCTTAAGATTAAATCTAATTCGGGCTTAATATTATTAACTCCGCTCTTTAATTTCTCAGTATAATAATCAAATTCATTTGGAACATGAACTTCGTTTATATTCCATTTATTTCGATCAAAATTTTCAATATTATCTTCAAGACTGGTTAATAATACAAATAATAAATTTAATGCTTCTACAGGATTAGTTTTTTCTAAAGTTAAGTTCCGAAATTGTCTGAAAATATCAATTATAAAAGGAACTACGTCTCTATCAGATTTGTAACTCTTTGTCAATAAATATTTATAAAATTTATCTATATTTTCAGAAACAGTACTGAGAGGTGCTTCTTCAGGCTTTTCTTTAGTCCAGTTGAAAATTAAAACTTTATTTTGGTCTATAACAACGAAGTTCTTAGTATTACTCGACCAAGACTTCGAATAATAATCAGCTATTGCACTTTCATCTTTTATTGTTTGTAAGCAAAAGTCACCATATCCTCCATTCAACATTAAGTATTTAGGTTCGTTCAATGCATGATTAAGATGGATTGGTAAAAGCCCAAAGCTTTGCTTCCAAATATTTATGTCAGAAAGGTTTTTCATTATAGTACTAAATAAGAGAGTCCTAAATTGTTTGAAAAATTTAAATAATTTTATAATAATAAACAAATTTTTGTATTAATGTACGAGAAAAATTCATATTTGTTATCAAAATAAAACAATGTGTGTTAAATTATAAAGCCAAAGATATTAATTCTTTGTTATTAAATAATAAAAGCTTGAATTTTTTTATAAGGAATGCCCGCTCACACCAAGTTTTCTTAAAACCAACCCACTCATTAATCTACCTCTGAAAAACAGGATGGATTGCCCGCTCGCCCCAATTCTTCCTAAAACCAACCCACAAATCTACCCCTGAAAAACGGGCTTGCTCGCGCAGCAGTCTGCTTCATCAGAAAAACGGTGAAATACTGAGGGGGTATCTCAAAATGAATCGAGATACCCCCTCAGTTATGTATGCCGCTTGATGACACATATTTAGCCATCAAAGGCTATACCTTTAATGAATCTTCCGTTTTTCGATACAATTATCAACAATTTGTGGATAATATTTTTAGAAACCGAAAATTGGAAGTTTTACATTTGCCTTGTTTGTAAACTCATTTAAAATAAAGCAATGGCAAAAGAATATTTGATATACTGTGACGAAAGCGTTGAAAAGGGACATTATTATTCGGATTTTTATGGAGGTGTACTAATTGCTTCAGAAGATTTATATAAAGTACAAAAAGAACTTGAAAAATGTAAAAGTGATTTAAATTTCAATAGTGAAGTAAAATGGGTTAAAGTCACTGAAAATTATTTAGAAAAATACAAAACCCTAATAGATGTGTTTTTTGACTTTATCCAATCAGGTCAAGTTAAATTAAGGATATTGTTTCGCCAATCGGCTATCAATGCCGCTAATTTATCTGATTATAATAAACAACATGGGTATTTCCTATTGTATTATCAGTTTATCAAACACGCTTTCGGTTTGAGATATGCTAACATACCCCATTCAATGCCTATTTTCTTACGCATCTATTTTGACGAACTACCCGATAGTCGTCTTAAATCAGAACTTTTCAAAAACCATATTTGGGCATTACAATCCCTCTCTATTTTTACTGAAACGAATATCAAAATTAGAAGACGAGATATAGGCGAAGTGGATTCAAAAGACCATGTTTTACTACAATGCCTTGATATTGTCTTAGGAGCAATGGCTTTTAGACTGAATAATTTACATAAAACAAAAGCACCCGAAACAGGAAAAAGGGGGAAGAGAACAATTGCCAAAGAAAAACTCTATAAGCATATTCATTCCAGAATAATACAAATATACCCTAATTTCAATATTGGTAAAACGACTGGTAAAGCAAATGGTTGGGCGGATATTTGGGAGCATCCTTATCGACATTGGTCATTTGTGCCTCGTGATTTTACTATCGATGACACTAAATTTAAGAAGAGACAATAAAAAAAAGCTCGACTATGGCTACATATTATCTCTCGCGTGGAACGCAAGCCTTCGCCATTAGTGGAGCTTTATGATACAAAGGTATGGAATATTTCAATACTTTACAATGTCAAGCCCTGTATTTATTTAAATATCCTTCTTTTACAGCCTCTTTATTAAAACCACAAAACCCGAAATAAAAAGGCGAAATACTGAGGGGGTATCTCAAAATGACTCGAGATACCCCCTTTGTCCTATATCCCGCTTGATGAAACATATTTTATCCATCAAAGGCTATATTCCCTTTTTATGCTACCCAAAACATCAAGCGACCTTGACATCAGATTTTTTAGAAAACAATTGCACTAAGACATTATTGAGTTGATTTACTTGATCCTCAGTCGGTTCTTCGACATAATAGCGCAATAATGTTTTTTGAAGAGCGGCTAAATGCTGCTGCTTTAGTTCCGACAAGTCCGTTTCTACGGATTGAGGTAAACCAAATTTTTCTATAAATTGATTCGCACGAGCCACCTTTTCAGGAAAAAGGACTTTATCTGTATAGTCATTCAAACGTTTGTCTATTTGAACATTTATGACAATTGTATTATTGGGTGTTTTTTCCATCATTCATTATTTTCTTTTAATTAAAAAAGCTGTGTAATCGCTGTCCTTTTTAAAAGTTAACCATTTGTTTTCAGCAAATCCAAAAATATTAAAATGGTTATTGAGTTCATCGAAATAGATAGATATTGCCATTCGATATAAACGTGTCCGACTTTGAGTGCTACCTTCTAAAAATATCCAAGTATGAGGATAATAGGTTGTGAAAATATAAACACTCGCAACGACAGTCGCTAATACTTTTTCACGGTCTTTATTATCTGTTACAACGATGTCATTAATACCACCTGTTAGTTCATCTTTATCTCCGAATCCAAGGTTATAAATATCACCTCTATTTAATTCGGTATATTGAATGAGTTTTATGATTTCGCCTTTTGGTCCTATACTAATAAATTCAAAGGACATAAAAGCTTCATCTGCTTTTAAATTGTACTGGTCAAGACTCATAGTTGTTTACGATTATTGGTTGTTTCGTTGACAAATATACTATAAATTCTTTTAAACCCATAGCAAAAACGCTATAAAAAAGGCATGACTCCAATAATATGTCGGTTCCATCTGAAAAAAAGCAAAATACTGAGGGGGTATCTCAAAATGAATCAAGATACCCCCTTTGTCTTCTATCCGCTTGATGAAAGGATGTTTAAATAGTAGGCATCAGATTTACGAAATTTGGAAATCTTGTACCCCAAAAAAATACCCCTCAGTACAGAGGGGCATTTTTTTGTTTTAATAAGCCTTTTTATGCTTTTTCTTTTTCTTCTTATCATCATACTCGAAACGAGGCTTGGGTTTGTCGAATTTTTTATCTCTAAAACTTCCGCCGCCGCCGCCGCCGCCAGTGCTATCACTCGCATCGTCCACGCGTATTTTGCGTCCGTTCATCGTGACGCCTTTCATCTCTTGCTTGAGAGTTTCTGCAAATTGAGGTTCGATATCAAAGTGCATGTATGATTTTTTGATGTCGATGCGTCCGATAGCGGCTCCGGGTACTTTGAGCTCCTTGGTGACCATGCGGAGAAATTCCGGTTTATCAATACCATCCATTTCACCGATATTGATGAATAGGCGCGTCATTGCACCACCACCACCACCTGAATAGGTACTGCCACCTTCGCTTTGTCTGCGAATACCGCGTTGCATAATATTCAAATCCACCGCATTTTTATAGTATTCTAAAAAGCGATTGAACTCCATACTCGCAATGCGTTTGATAAGCTCTTCTTTGGATACATCCTTCAATTCTTCGAAGATCTGAGGTAAAAACGGCTCTATTTCAGTGTGTTGAACTTCAATATCGTGAATATTTTTGATGATATTCAATAACTGTTTTTCACAAATTTCTGTACCTGTTGGAATCGGCAATTTCTGGAATTTTGCCTTCGTAATGCGCTCGATTTGGCGAATTCTATCCTCATATTTAGAAGTAATAATCGAAATGGCAATCCCTTTTTTACCTGCACGACCCGTCCGTCCGCTTCTATGCGTATAGACTTCCATGTCATCGGGCAAACCGTAATTAATGACGTGTGTAATATCGCTCACGTCAATACCCCGTGCCGCCACGTCCGTTGCAATCAATAATTGCAATGCACCTTCGCGGAAACGGTTCATCACACGGTCACGGTCATTTTGAGAAAGATCGCCATGTAGCGCATCCGAATTGTATCCGTCACGCGTCATCTGCTCGGCGATTTCTTTGGTATCGGCTTTCGTGCGGCAGAAAATCAAACCGAAAATACCCGGGTTGGAATCCACTATCCGTTTCAAAACCGAATATCTATCGTCGGGACGACAGACATAATAGACATGCTCGATGTTATCATTCGTCTGATTTTTACGTCCGACACTCAGCTCTACGGGATTATTCATGTAGTTGCGAGAAATCCCGCGCACTTCATCCGACATAGTGGCTGAAAATAACCAAACAGATTGTTTGTTTTCAGCTGCTTCGAGTATCGTATCCAAATCATCTTTGAAGCCCATATTGAGCATTTCATCCGCTTCGTCTAAGACAAAACGGCGTACGGTAGCCAAATCCACAGCATCACGTGAAATCAAATCTACCAAACGACCGGGCGTAGCAACAATGATGTTCGTACCCGACCTGATTTGACGAATCTGAGTATCAATACTGGCACCGCCATATACGGCAGTCACCTTGTAATGATGTCCGAATTTAGAATAATTGACGAGGTCGCCAGCGACCTGTACACACAACTCGCGTGTAGGACAAATAATCAACGCTTGCACCCCACGCACGGCAGGGTCAATAAGTTGCAAAAGCGGTAAGCCAAAAGCGGCGGTTTTACCTGTTCCTGTTTGAGCGAGAGCGACAATATCGCCCGTAGAAGTGAGGGCGGTGGGAATAACTGATTCTTGCACAGGCGTGGGGGTCGTAAATCCCATCGCTTCAATGCCTTTCAGTAGGTCTTCATTAAGACCCAAATTTTTAAATAAATCCATGCCGCAAAGGTAGTCATTTTTTTTGCCCCCCCTCAGTAATGAAGCATTTTTATTGAAAATTAAGAAGGTTTACATGCGTGAAACCACTAATTGTACGAATTTTAAGTAATTGTGCTGAATATAATAACCACGTCCCTTTAGGGCGTGGCAAGATAAAAAGCAACAAAAGGCTTTAGCCACTTATGTAAATTAAAAACGTAACCGGCTAAAGCCAAATTAATGCTAAATTCTCTACCCACGCCCTAAAGGGACGTGGGTACTCAATAATTGCGTTTATTTTAATTCAACTACTTTCCAATCGTTGACTTTAATTTCTATTAATTTAAAATGAACGTCTAATTTTGACCTTTCAAAAAAGTGATAAAATGATTTATTCTATTTCAATAATTAAAGACATTTTAAAAGGTGAATATTGGTTCAACGAGACAGCCGCAGCATCAGATGCTGTGATTGAGCATTTATTGATTGATAGCCGTAAAATTTCTTTCCCTCAGACGTCTCTCTTTTTCGCCATCGTTGGCGAGCGACATGATGGGCATGATTTCATAGAGGATGCTTATAAAAGTGGCGTAAGAAACTTCGTTGTTTCTCATATAGAAAACATTGATAATCAATACTTTAAAGAAGCCATTTTCATAAAAGTGCCTAATGTACTGAGGGATCTTCAAGATTTGGCAGCGTATCATCGGGCGCAATTTCCTCAACTGCAAGTGATAGGCATAACCGGTTCGAATGGTAAAACAATCGTCAAAGAATGGTTGTATCAGCTTTTGAAAGATGATTTTAATATTGTGCGAAGCCCTAAAAGTTATAATTCGCAAGTGGGTGTGCCACTATCAGTTTGGCAAATCAATGAAACGCATGATTTAGCCATTTTTGAAGCGGGCATTTCCACGACTGGAGAGATGGCATATTTAGAGCGCATTATTCAGCCGACGATAGGCGTTTTCACCAATCTTGGCGCGGC
>JAYTON010000034.1:0-3905 GCA_043747725.1 Saprospiraceae bacterium | reverse complement strand
GTGCAATTGACGAATACGCCTTTATTCGATTTGATGATGCGCAATATTTATTCTGTCGGGGCTTATGTGACGAACCCGCAGGATTTGCAGTTGGATATTATTTATCAAGATGCGGGTACTGAAAAAGCAGAAAAACGCGCCCTGCCTGAGATTAGAGAAGTACCGCTTTTAAGGCTTTTGAATCTTGACAGGTTGAATTCAGTTGGCGACCCTCAACCCGATGGTCAGTTTGACTTTATATCCGATGTGACGATTAATACTCGAAACGGGCGCATTATGTTCCCAGTTTTAGAGCCTTTTGGTAGTTCGCTCAAAGCAAGGATTGACACAATCACACATGACCCTACCATCTCTGCCAAATATACTTATCAAGAGCTTTATGACTCAACCCTTTTCCGTGCGCAAGAGCGTCAGGAAAAAAATCGTTTTTTCATACGCGGGCGAGTGAAATCATCGGCGAGTAATCGGATTCAATTAAATGCTTTCGGTTTACGTCCGGGTGCAGTGACGGTGACGGCAGGTGCATTTCAATTATTGGAAGGTGTGGACTTTGCGATTGATTATGGAACGTCCGTTTTGACAGTCTTAAATCCAGCTTATGTAGCACCGAATATTCCTATCAACGTCTCGTATGAAGACAATGCTTTCTTTGGGCTACAAACTCGAACCATGTTGGGTCTGCGAGCCGATTATCAAGTAAAAAAGAATTTCAATGTAGGGGCTACCATTATGAATATGTTTGAGCAGCCTTATACGCGCAAGGTCAATTTTGGAGATGACCCTATCAACAATAAAGTGTATGGTTTAGACCTTAATTTTACAGAAGATGCCCCTTGGTTGACCAAATTAGTTGATAAAATACCGTTTATTCAAACGAAAGAGCCTTCAAAAATTACATTTTCAGCAGAAACGGCTTTGATGCAGCCGGGTCACTCAAAAGCCATCAATGTCGGCAATGATAAAGGTGGTGCGGTATATTTAGATGATTTTGAAGGCAGCAGCAGTCCTTTTTCATTGTCTTCTCAACCGGGTATTTGGGCTTTAGCCAGTGTGCCTCAAAAGCATCCGCTTTGGCCCGAGTCAACAAGGGATTCGATTTTTTCAGGTGTGAATAGAGCCTTGTTGAACTGGTATCGGATAGATCAGTCTGTAACAAGGGATGACAATATTTATACTTCTCCTGTCAGCCAAAAAGAAGTATTTCCGAATAGAACAAATAATCCGTATGGTGGTATAGACCTTACGTTGCCCACCTTTGACCTGACATACTATCCCAGACTGAGGGGTCCTTACAATTTTGATATTCCTTCGCCTGGTTATGGTTTTTCAAAAGGCTTAAATGGTGGTGGTGGATTGACTGCGCCTGAAACCCGGTGGGCAGGTATTATGCGCGGTATCACAACGCCTGATTTTGAAGCAGCAAATGTAGAATATCTTGATTTTTGGCTGCTCGACCCTTTACTTGACCCTGCTACAAAAGATAATAAAGGTACGCTTCTATTACATTTGGGCGACATTTCAGAAGATATTTTGAAAGATGGTCGTAAATTTTATGAAAACGGCTTGCCAACAACGGCTAATCCTGAGTTGAAAGTTGATAGAAGCCGATGGGGAAAAGTGCCCCGTACAGAAATACCGTTACCCAATTCATTCTCTGCGGATGATAACGAGCGTAAGCAACAAGACATCGGTTTTGATGGTTTGAATGATGAAGGGGAGAGAACTTATTTTAAGGATTATTTGGATAAAGTCAGAGGTTTGGCAGCTTTCGCGGAAATTGAAAAAGACCCATCAAACGATGACTTTAAATATTATAATGATAAAGATTTTGCTGCTGGTTCAACTACTTTAGATAGGTATAAAAGATTCAACGGACCTGAGGGCAATTCTCAAAATACAGGCAATCAAGTTCAATCTTCTACCAATATACCCGATGCCGAAGATGTGAATAGAGACAACTCATTTGAAGAAAATGAAGCGTATTTTGAATATAAAATCCCTATTAACCCAAGCCCTTCTGGAAAAGGTATTGATACCCGTGACCTCAATTATTATATAGAAAGCCTCACCTCAGGCGAGCGGACATGGCACCATTTCCGCATTCCTGTAGATAAATATGATAAAAAATACGGCGAAATCAATGATTTCAGAAGCATTCGTTTCACAAGGTTGATTTTGAAAGATTTTACTGAAAGAGCGACTTTCCGCTTTGCAAAATTCGACCTTATTCGCAATCAATGGCGTCGATATAAGCCTGACCGCAATGCCGATGGCTTTAGCATAGGCAACAACAATGACGTTAATTTTATGGAGTTGAACTCCGTTAATATTGAAGAAAATAGTAAAAAATTACCTTTCAATTATATTTTGCCTCCGGGCATTCTACGTGAAAATGTTTACAATAATATCTCTGCCAATGCTCAACAAAATGAGCAATCATTGGGTATTACGTTGAAAGGCTTGCCATCGAAAAAAGCGCGGGCTGCCTTCAAATTATTCACTATGGATATGCGTATCTACGAACGCCTCAAAATGTTCGTCCATGCTGAAAGTACTGAGGGGGTCAGCTTGAACAATAAAACATGCGTTTTCATGCGTATTGGTACTGACTTCGAGCGCAATTATTATGAAATTGAAATGCCGTTGACGATGTCTGACCCTGATAAAGCGGGTCCCCCTCCGGGTACATCTACACAAGGAGCAACTTATGAGCGATATGCCAATGAGGTTTGGAATTCAAATAATACCTTCGATTTCCTCTTGCATGATTTGATTCAAGCCAAAACGGAAAGGAACGTAAAAGGCGTTCCACTTGGAGATACCTATACTTTTATCAATCCCGATAAGCCGATGACTAAGATAAAAGTACGCGGCAATCCAGATATTGGGCAAGTAAAAGGTGTGATGGTCGGGGTTATCAACAAAGACGATATTCCCCACGATGTCGAATTGTGGATAAATGAGCTTCGGGCTACGGGTTTGAATGAAGCTGGTGGAGCTGCTGCTATCGCCCGCACCGACTTTAAATTAGCAGATTTTGGAAATCTGAGTCTATCAGGCAATTATCTGGGCATCGGTTATGGGGCTATTGACCAGCGCGTTCAGCAACGCAGCCGTGAGCAAGTGACGGAATTGAACCTAACAGGTAATTTTGAATTGGGTAAATTCCTCCCTCAAACGTCAGGCATTCGCATTCCTTTCACTGCTCAATATGCTAAAAATATCCGAACCCCTGAGTATGACCCCTACGATTTGGATGTCAAACTGAAAGAAAGATTAGCTGCTGAAAATGATACGAAAAAACGTGATTCCATCAAATTTAATGCTCAAACGGTTCAAACCATCAAAGGATTTGGCTTCAATAACGTGCGTAAAGATCGTGTCGGAACAGGTAAACCACAACCTTGGGATGTTGAAAACCTCAGTGTTTCTTATGGTTATACAGAACTCGATCGGAGAGATCCGCTTGTTTTGAGCGATTCACGCAAAGATTATAAAGGCAGTTTGGATTATACATTCTCCCGTGAGCCATTGTATATTACGCCTTTTAAAAATTTGATTAAAAATGATACGATTCTGAGATATACCAAATTATTCTCAGAATTTAATTTCAACCCAATACCTAACTCCTTCAGTTTTAATACCATACTTGATCGTCAGTTGAATACCACTAAGTATCGTTTCTCTGGAGAGGATGATGCGTTCAATACTTTTTATCAACGCCGTTTCGGTTGGGATAGAAATTACAACTTGCAATGGGATTTAAGCCGTGCCCTCAAGTTCAATTTTGACGCTAAAAACTTTGCCATCATTGATGAATTAAATGATTTTGACAAATTAGGTCGCCCGACTGACCCTGCTGCAAAAAAAGATTATATTTGGAAAAATCTAAAAGATTTTGGGCG
>JAYTON010000033.1:0-1580 GCA_043747725.1 Saprospiraceae bacterium | reverse complement strand
AGTGTGTGATATTTGTGTGATACCTTGTAGGCATATTTGCGATATCAATTTAAATTTATGTTTAACCAATTTTATTGAAATTATGAAAAAGAGTTTTTTATTCATAGCCCTTCTATCTGTTATCAGTTTGGCAAGTTGTAAAGAAGATGCCGTAACACCAACGACTACACCGACTGCTACCGACCAGCCTGTCGGAGCTTTCACAGCTCAACGAACAGGCAGCTTAGTGGCTCAAAGTGGTACACCAACAAAAGGCATAGCGCAATTGGGCATGGATACAAAAGGCACGGCTTTTTTAAAATTGGGCAGCGATTTTACAAGCGATTATCATACAGGAGCCGTCACGCTTTATATGTCGAAAGGAGCAACTTATGCAGCTTCCACCGTACAACTTATCAGTGGAGTCAGCAAAAATGGCGAGCAATATTTTAAATTAAGTGCGGTTGTGAGCAGTGATTTTACGCACCTTATAGTGTGGTGTGGTTCTGCTAAAATTCCTTTTGGCAATGCTGAATTGAAATAAGCATATTCAAAAATTATAAGTTTTTTCATACATTTTGGGTTAAAGTAAGTCCGAAACCCCCTCAGTATTTTGAGGTATCGGACTTACTTTTTTTGAAAAATATCTTACACAATCCTAAAGAATACCATTCGGTACTCTGCTCAATAAATTAAAAATTGAAATGAAAAATATACTTATCTTATTGATAATCACCTTTTTATGTCTTGAAAATGTCCGGGCTCAAAGCGGTTGGACACGTGAAAAAGGGGGCATTTATGCCAAGGCAGGGATTTCGTATTTGAGCAGTGATAAATACTATGGTGTAGATGGCAAACTCAATAATGGCTCTCGAAAATTTTATCAACAGTTGCTCACTTTTTATGGCGAATATGGTATTAATAAAAATATTACAGCCATTTTGAATTACCCTTATTTTAAATTTCAACATTATAAAGATTTTGAAACCGTTGCAGGCATTGGCAATCCGCAAGTAGAATTGAGGTTTGCTCTTTTGAAAAAAATTCCCATAGTGTCGTTTGCTGTCGGTGCTGAACTGCCGATAGCGAATCAAACCAATATTTCGCAAGCGAAGTTTGAGACGGCGCCGGGCATTAGAGAGTCTATTAATTTACCTGCGGGTTATGCTGATTTTAACTATTGGGGAACATTGGCTGTTTCATCAGGTTTTGGCTCAACGCCGGGTTGGGCAACAGTGTTTGGACAGTATCTTTTACGTGGGAAAAACTACTCCAACCAAGCAAAATTGGGCTTTGAAATTGGTTATAAATGGACCCCGCAGTTTTGGACTAACGCTCGTCTCGTAGGGTTATATCAAGTAAAAGACAGTAATAAAACTGTTTTAGGCAATATTACCAACGGTGAAGGAACAGAATACACAACTATCGGAATCGGTGCAGCATACGAATTTAAAAAAAATTGGCATATCACAGCCGATTATCAAGCCTATAATAGTTTCCTAGTTACATTAAAAAACGTATATTCGACGCCCTTTTATCAAATTGGGGTATCAGCTGAATTTTAAAATTTGAATCAAATGAAAATTGCCATCATTGGAAAC
>JAYTON010000032.1:0-3490 GCA_043747725.1 Saprospiraceae bacterium | reverse complement strand
TAAAATTCATATCCATTTATTATCCAGCGAAGCAATAAGCACAACCATGCTCTTGTGCGCGACCTACAGCCCATACGCCTGATGGCACCACATGGATGCCGGGCAATAAACCCGTTAGCCATTCTTTTTTTACTTGTGCAGCATCTTGTTTCATACCTTCTGCTACAGCCGCACTAAAGACAGTAATAGCGGCATCACAAACACAAAACATCACCCCTCTATCTTGTAACTCATTGATGCCGATATCAACATTTCCCAGTCCAGGCACTTTAAAATCACCTACTTTGGGTTTCCAAAACGGATTACGCACTGATGGGGCATTGGTGGCTGGATCCTCTGCTTTGAATACTTCGCCAAACTTATAAGTTTCCCATAGTCGATTTTCAAAAGCATATGCGATGGCAGAATGCCGGAGAACCACCACCACGTTGCATTCTTTTTCCGGAGTATTGGTTGATACGTTAGTCATTAAAAAAACTCTGGGCCAAGCAAATGGGTATATGCCATGCGGTTGTGTTGCATCAAATACTATACGGTGTTTTCCTTTGATCTTATCGAACCAAGGGTCATCTCCGTCTAAGAAATCTACAGGTAGTGGCGGTTCTGCTTTAAGCTTCGTTGGGCTTGCAAATGAAAGCAGCCCTAATGTAGTTGCGCCTGTAACGAGCATTTCAAGAAATCCTCTGCGACTTTTTGTTTGATTGTTTTCATTTTCTTTCATGATAATTGAATTTATAAATGATAAAATTATATAAATCGGATGGGATTGGCAAAGACGCCTCATGTTTGTCTTGATGCACAGAATATCATATGTTATTGGAGATTGAATACTAAATGTTAGCGTTAAAAAAAGAGGGTATCAGGCATAGTATGATGGAGGATTCATTAAGGGTTAAGAATGTCCGCCTTTGTTTGGCTTCTGACAAACAAATATAAGCTAATATTTTTAGTGGTCAAAATAAATAACAAGCTGTTTAAATATTTTATTTTATCATATTGAAGAAAAAATATCTACAAATAGTGGTTATTTTAAAATCTAACCCATACACTTAAAACCTTGAATTGACGGCGACAAGGTTCAGTTGCTGGGATGCTCCCGAGCAAAAATGATAAAATTTGAACTGGGCGGTAATTTTATCCGTTCTGAAATTAGCATAGCTATTTGAGAGCGGTGGTGTTCAGAATGAAAGAGAACGTGTAAAATCAAATCCTCGACCTTATCCGCAATATCGCCTTTACTGGTGTTGCGGATAATCAAACGAGCGGTATCCTCTGTTTGTATCAAAGTTTTGTATTCTTCTATGTATCCGTTAAGCCGTTGCTGCATGTCTGATAAGTCCAAATCAGCCCAACCGTCAAAGCCAGCGTATGATTCGCCTCGAATAACCTTTAAATATAATTCCAGAGCATTGATGACATGAGACATCAATGACATAGGGCGCTCGTCCTTGGCAAATTGAGATATTCCAAGGCGGCTATTATATTGCTGTTAGCATGGTGTTCAAATTCTAATAGATGATTCAAATTCATAGCATTACATTCTCTTTATTTTAAACAACAAATATACTGCATTTATTCAAAAACCATTGTCGGTACTGAGGGGGTATAAAATCACAAATTCTAGATTATCAAATAGTTAGCTAAGCGTTTTGGCGTTAAAAAGAGGGAAATTACTGAGGGGGTGCTTTCAAACTATTTCCCAATAATTTTCTTTCTATGGATGAAGCCTCCTTGTTTCAATGCTTTAATTACAACAATGTTACGAATGAAAGATTTGAAGCCGAGGGCAAAAGTAAGTCGCACGCCCTCCTACCCGTATTAGCATAATTTCCTCTTGCTCACACGGACATTTGCCACTCAAATGCGACTTGCCCCAACCGCGGGCGTGGAGAATAAAATCGTCGGGGAGTAAATTGTAATTGGCTTCGGCATCAACAGTCGTTTGCACGATGTAGTGCATGGCAGCGTGGATGCGGGCAATTTCCGCATCCGAAAGAGCTTTTGCCGATGTTTCGGGATGGATTTTTGCGTGGTGCAGCACGTCGTCCGCCAACCAATTGCCGATGCCTGCGACTACTGATTGGTCGAGCAAGACGGTTTTTATTAGCGATTTTTTACGCTTGATATTTTTCGAAAATTGCTCAAGCGATATGAGCAGGGCATCGGGCGCAATGCCTTTTTTTGCTAAAAATGCGTCGGGATTTTCGACCAATCCAATGCGCTCAAATTTGCGGGGACAGATAAATCCCAAGCGGTAGCCGTTAGCAAAATAAAAGACCATGCGGGCGTGACGGGGCGGGTCTTCATCTTGATGAAAATAATGCAAATCGCCCGACATACCAAAGTGCATATACACCCAATAGGGCGTGTCGGTTTTTAGGAAAAGATGCTTACCGACCCGATAAGAACCCATAAACTGCGCCCCCCTCAGTATTTGGCGCATCTCATCGTAATCATTGATCAACAATTTGCGCGGGTCTTCGCACGTAAAATCGGCGATGGGCTGATTGAAGGACGACGCTTCGATGTATCGGCGGTAGGTTTCAACTTCGGGCAGTTCGGGCATACGATATTTAAGATTTTTAGCGATTGTAAAATAGCAGAGACATGGGTTTAATTGTTACTTTTGACTTAAATGTTCATAAAATCAACCAAAACCCTTGAAATACTGAGGGCATATTTTTCACTTTAAACAACTTACACAATGAAAAACAGAGCTATTCCTACGGCGGTTTTATTAATGCTTTCAATCGGCAATTACTTCAGAATCATCGGCAATGAAAATATTAGAACCGTACAATTCCTATCTATTTTTGCCATTGGTGCTTTAACTGCAATCCTCATTCGGGAACTGAGGGAATTGTATAAAAGTAAAAACGCATAAATATACTTTTATTAATAAATTTTATAATAAAAATGAAATAAAAATGGCAACTCTTTCAACTTATTTATTATTTAAGGGCAATTGCAAGCAGGCAATGGAGTTTTATCAATCTTGTTTTGGTGGAGAATTCACGCAAACCAGTGTTGGGCAATCCCCCATGAAAAATCTGTTTCCTGAAAGTATGCACACTAAAACAGTGAATGCAAGGCTCATAAGTGAAAAGATGGATATTTCAGCGTCTGATTGGCTGCGTCCAGCTCAAACACCTGTTCAAGGAAATATGGTTTGCCTTTATTTAACAGGCGGAAAACCAAAAGAGTTGAAGGTATTATTTGATAAACTTTCAGTAGAAGCAGATGTCACCGACCCTTTAAAAATTGAACCATTTGGGACTTATGGTGCTTTAAATGATCAATTCGGCGCTCGGTGGATGTTTCATACAGACCAAAAGGATTAATATTAATAGGGCGTGTCGTCTTTTTACTTTTTTATCAATCACAATTAACCGGCAACCACTATTATTATACTTTATTAGTAGAGCTTTAATCTTTAAGACTGAGGGGGTATATCCAACAGCCCTAAGCCTTTTAGATAAAATAAGACCAA
>JAYTON010000031.1:0-2269 GCA_043747725.1 Saprospiraceae bacterium | reverse complement strand
TTTATACAGCCTGTGCCGCTTTGATGGAATTGGATAATCCATATAAAGAAATTGCTCGATTGCCCTACCCTTTATTCAGGCCTGAAGAAGATTGGGAGCTGGCAGGGGAAGTGAACAACGTCTGTTTCCCTTCAGGCACTACTGTCTTCGATGATACATTGTATATTTATTATGGTGCTGCAGATGAACGCATTGCCACCGCATCGGTGAGTTTATCAGGTCTTATTGCAGAATTGTTGACGTATATACCCCCTCAGTAAATTGGGGATTACGATGTCGGATGTGGGAAAACGTTCGTGTAATTTATCGTTTGCCCCCTAACCCCCAAGGGGGAACTCTTTGGAAATATAGAACATTTTAGTCATCATTTTCCAATTCTTCCAAAGGATTCCCCTTGGGGGTTAGGGGGCAAACAAAAACAGAAGCCCTCAACTTAAAATCCCTAAAAACTATTTTAAAAAAAAAATCAGAAAACTTCCATTTTCAACTTGTAGAAAAAATTTCACAAACTTCTACAATTACACCCACTTATATTTCCCACTTTAAATAATGATATTGCCCAAGATATTGACTATCAACACCTTATAGATTAATATCCTCATCGGGCATTGATTTTTTGAGGTGACTTATAATATACACACTTAACATTGAATAAAACTACACTTAATATGAACAATCAAACCGCTCTGAATTATATAGGTAGTGTCGCTACTACCTCACCCTTAAAGGTCATTTCAAAAAGGGAGAATGCAATACCAGTTAAGGAAAATGCGCTCCCTGAGATTTTATTCATCACGTCGTATCCACCAAGAGAATGTGGTATCGCCACTTATTCGCAGGATTTGATAGTGGCATTGAATAATCAATTCACCGATTCATTTTCACTCAAAGTCTGTGCTTTAGAATCGGGGCATTCCTATAATAATTATCCCGACGAAGTAAAATACGTTTTGAATACCAATGACTCTTTGCGGTATGTAGAATTAGCCCACGCTATCAATATTGACAAACGCATCAAGCTCGTCATGGTGCAACATGAATTCGGGCTTTTTCAACATGGAGAAGGTATAGATTTTCTTAAATTTTTATATCGGCTGACTAAGCCTATTATCCTTGTTTTTCACACTGTATTGCCCAAGCCAGACGCCTCTTTTAAGTTGAAAGTATGGCATATTTCAGCAGCTTGTGAGTCAGTGATTGTCATGACACAAAATGCTGCGCAGATATTGATGACAGATTATGGCGTGCCGCAGGAAAAAGTGATGGTCATCCCACATGGGACGCATTTAGTGCCGCATTTGAATAAAGACTCTTTAAAAGAAAAATATGGATTAGTCGGTAGAAAAGTGCTTTCAACATTCGGGCTACTCAGTTCAGGTAAGAGCATCGAAACCACACTGGATGCCTTGCCATCGATTATTCAACAAAATCCTGAAACGACATTTTTAGTTATTGGTAAAACACATTCGGGCGTCGTCAAATCGGAAGGAGAAACCTATAGACATATGCTGGAGGCGAAAGTAGAGGAGTTAAATCTTCAAAATCATGTAAAATTTATCAATCGCTACGTGACTTTGAAGGATTTATTGGAGTATTTGCAGTTGACAGATATTTATCTCTTTACTTCTAAAGATCCTAATCAAGCAGTGAGCGGTACTTTTTCTTATGCCATGAGCTGCGGCTGCCCTATTATTTCAACCCCTATTCCTCATGCGAAAGAGGTATTGAAAGACGATACAGGCATCATCATTGATTTCCAAAATTCAAAACAATTGGCAGAAGGCGTTAACCGATTATTGGGAGATGATGCGTTGAGAATGGCGGTGAGTTCCAGTTCTTTGCAACGCATAGTGCCGACGGTATGGGAAAATTCAGCCAATGCTCATGCCCTATTGCTTCAGCAAATAGCAGGAAAAGTAGATTTAGAATTGGAAATGTCAGATGTCGAAACTCTACCAAAATCCCAAATCGGAAATCCTAAATTAACTGAGGGGGTGTTCCTTAAATCAGCATCTCGTTCTCAAAAGATTAATCTCAACTATCGGATACCGCTCATTAATTTGGAACATGTTAAAAAAATGACAACCGATGTGGGTATCATTCAGTTTTCAATCATCAATCAACCGGATATTACAACGGGTTATACTTTGGATGACAACGCACGGGCATTGGTGGCTATGTGTATGCACTATGAGTGTACGGGCGACGAGAAGGATGTCGCTTATATTAGTACTTACCTCCATTTTTTAAAGTTTTGCCAACAACCAGC
>JAYTON010000030.1:0-7787 GCA_043747725.1 Saprospiraceae bacterium | reverse complement strand
TCGCTTTTGAGAGCGCATCGGGCATTGCCTAAAAATAGAGCTTTGATTAAGTTTTTAAGTGAAGAAGGCGTGAAAGTGATTTTACAAAAAACAGAAAATCACTACATGCAGGAGCAATCCAAGCGGATGCCGATGGTGGATGAGCCGTTGCTTTTCCATATTGATGAAAAAAATAGAAATGTAGAGTTGTCTGAATTGGGTGCAGAGTTTTTATCAAAAAGCCATGGTGATTCTAATTTTTTCACCCTGCCCGATATTGCTGCCGAAATGATGGCGATTGAAGCTGACCCCTCAGTATCGAAGGAGGATAAGCACGAGCGCAAGGAGACTTTAGCGCAGGAGTTTTCAATCAAATCGCAGCGTTTGCACTCTATTAATCAGCTTTTGAAGGCTTATACAATGTTCGAAAGAGACATTGAATACATCATCGTTGAAGGTGAAGTAAAAATTGTGGATGAGCAAACGGGTCGTGTGATGGAAGGTCGCCGCTATTCCGATGGCTTGCACCAAGCCTTAGAAGCTAAGGAAAACGTCAAAATCGGCGAAACGACTCAGACATATGCGACCGTGACGCTTCAAAATTACTTCCGGATGTACCATAAATTATGTGGTATGACGGGTACGGCTGAAACGGAAGCAGGTGAGTTTTGGCAAATATACAAGTTAGATTGCGTCGTCATCCCTACAAATAGACCGATAACGCGGAAAGACGAAGAGGATTTGGTCTTCAAAACCGAGCGCGAAAAACTCAATGCGATGGCTGACGAAATCGCTAAAATGCGCAGCGAAGGTCGACCAGTTTTGGTGGGTACCAAATCGGTTGAAAAATCAGAAATCCTTTCCCGTATGCTCAAACTGAGGGGGGTGGAGCATCAAGTTTTGAACGCTAAACAACATCAGCGTGAAGCGGAAATCGTAGCTGGTGCCGGTCAAGCCGGGGCTGTGACGATAGCGACGAACATGGCGGGTCGTGGTACGGACATTAAGCTCGGTGTGGGTGTAAAAGAAGCAGGCGGTTTAGCCATCGTCGGTTCTGAGCGGCATGATTCACGGCGGGTGGATCGTCAGTTGCGTGGTCGGGCAGGTCGCCAAGGTGACCCGGGATCATCGCAGTTTTTTATGTCTTTGGAAGATGAATTGATGCGCCTTTTCCAATCGGAGCGTATTGCTGGATTGATGGATAGAATGGGGCACAAAGAAGGTGATATTATTCAACATTCGATGGTCACCAAATCCATAGAACGCGCTCAAAAGAAAGTAGAGGAGAACAACTTTGGCACGCGTAAACGCCTCTTGGAATATGATGATGTCATGAATATTCAGCGCGAAGCCATTTATAAAAAGCGTTATAATGCCTTGAGTGGTGAACGTTTGTCAGTGGATTTGAATAATATGTTTACAGCTATGACTGAAAATTTGATGGCTGAAACCAAGGATACAGGCAATTACGAAACGTTCAAACGCACCTCTTGGGTTGTTCTCGGTTTTGATCCTGAAATAACCGAACAAGAGTTTAAAACATTGAATATCAATGATTTAACAGACCGTTACCATGAGGAATTTATGGCATTTTATCAAGAGAAATCTCAAAAAATCATTGATATTTTATTGCCGATCTGCCAGCAAGTATTGACGCATGAAGGACATCGTTATAAAAATATATCAGTGCCATTTACCGATGGTCGGGCGCGTCAATTGGGCATAGCGGCTAACTTGGAAGACGCTGTGAAATCAAACGGTAAATCCATCTGGCGCGATATTGAAAAAGCGATTACCCTCGCCATTATTGACGACGAATGGAAAGAGCATTTACGCAATATGGACGAATTGAAAGAGTCCGTTCAAGGCGCATCTTTTGAGCAAAAAGACCCTTTGGTGATTTATAAAGTGGAGGCTTACAGTATGTTTGAAGGCTTTATTGCCCGCATCAATCAGCAAGTCACGTCATATTTATCCAAGGGCATGGTGCCGATTCAGAAAGAAGAAACGGTCAAAGAAGCCCGTCCACAACGCACTGATTTTGGCAGAACCAATAAAGCGATGGAGCAGCAACAAGCCGAACGCCAAGCCATGCGCGAAGCCGCTGCCAACGCTGGACGCGAGCCGCAAAGACAAGTGACAGCCGTTAGAACTGATCCGAAAGTCGGGCGCAATGACCTTTGCCCATGTGGCAGTGGTAAGAAGTTTAAGAATTGTCATGGGGTGGGGGCGTAAAGCCTAACAGATTGACAATAATTATAAAACTATTTTAGCGACATCCCTGCAAATCGAAAATTCAATTTTAAGTTTGCAGGGAAGTCGCTAAATTTTCTCAATAAATTATAAAAATTAGAACCCCCTCAGTATTTTGACTGAGAGGGCTTTGTTAATGGAGTATGAATTAAGAAGCGTATTTTGTTATGCGCACTTAGTTTTTACAAAATCAAGAATATCCGAAGCTAATTGGATAGCATATTGAACATCTTTTTCAGTGGGGTTTAAATCTACATTGGGGTAACGAAAAGCAATATCTAAACCATTTAAATCAATAGCATACAAATAAATATTGTCAAAATCTGCATCAACAGATTGACATAATTGGCACAACATATCTAAATTATGGGTTCGCGGAATGGGTATGCTGATATAAACGCAGTATGATTTAAATGCTTTTTCGGCGGCTTGTTGGGTATGATAAATGGCTGTACCATAAAAATTACCCTTTAACAAATATTTGGCTGAACCTAAATCTTCTTCAGCTTTGTAAAGCCATTGTTCCAGTAGTGTCATAAACGATTTTTCCTTCTTTTTTAATTTTATACTCTAAACTGGATGGATGGTCTGCTCTATCTTTAAAACTTGTCGGTGAGTTAAAGAGGAAATCAACTGAAAAGCCAATACCTGCCAATGCTCGGTTTCCTTTTCGTCTTAATTCAAAAGTGGACTGTATATTTTCAGGTATAACAACCATAAAATCTAAATCGCTTTCTGCATGTGGATTACCCCATGCATAAGAGCCAAAAAGATAAATCGTTAGCGGTTGATAAGTGTCTGCTAATCGTTTTACAGCCTCTTGTATTTCAGATTTTGATATTTTTTTCATTGTTGATTGCTTAATTTATTCTCTTAATATCCTACAAAAATAATGTTTTCTTTGGAAAATAAGATAAAAATATGAGCGCATCTGAGCCATCAAGCTCTTAATGACTGAGGGGTGTCTTTTTATAACCTATAAACATAAACCGATCCATCAAATATACCCATCAACTTTTCAGGCTTTATAAATGACTGATAGGGTTTTGTGTTTTCAACATTTAAATGACTGATTATCAAATATTGACAGTTTTTATTTTTTATTAAATAATCAATACACGCTGCATCGGGTAGTTTTGACTGCACATCTGAGCATATTTTGACCTTCTCATTCCAGAGGGTAAAACCTTTCAAATTCAAATAAAATAATGTGGTATTGGGCGAAGGGTCGTTGATACTCAAAACAGTATCTCGCGGTGAAATGCCCAGACTTTTGATAAATCGGCGAAGCTTTTTCGTTTTATACAGCGATTTGTTTTCACCATTTAAATAAGGGTCTTTAAAATTGTATCTGTCTTCTAAGTCCGATTTGGCATGTCGAGCATTAGAAATTAGAAGAAATAACAAGATGATAGAAACACCCACATTCAGTAACTGACCCCTCATTTGCCACGTTCCTCGCAATGACTTTTGACCATTATTTCTTAATTTTAACATAATTTGTTTTAAAATTAAGCCTAAAATAATGAGTGAAAAAGCAGGCAACATTAAAAAATCAATCGCATAATAATCATGGACAGAGAATTGCTGAAAAAATAATGCGCCTTCTGAAAGCACGCCCAGAAGCATTAAAACCCAAGCAAGTGTTATCCAAGTCGGTATTTTTTTAATGAAAATCAACATCAAAATAATTGAGACAATGAGGAATAAATAAGTCGGCTGAGTGAACGTGATTTTATGCAACCAAAACTCATTCAACCATTGCCAAGTCCAATCATTTTGTCCTTTCGAGGCTTCCCAAATCGGTAGCGGTTTATTCAAAAATAGATCAGGGTTGCTGTGTGCATTCGCCCATACACGCCATGCGATGAAGGGGATAATGACAATTAAAAATGTCCACGCTTCTTTCAAAGGTTGATTAAAAACGCTTGTTTTCTCTTTTAACTCAGAAGATTTATTGTAGTAGATTTTAATTAAATCAAATAGCCAAATGCCTCCAATTACAAAAAAAGAAATCAACATTGTCGGTTTTATCATCGCCGCTAAAGCTGTCCAAATCATCGTTTTTACAAGAAAATCAACCTTTTTCTCTTGAATAAAACGATAAAAGCACCACCACGATATAAAAATCAAACCCAACGCAGGGGCATTTGGTAAAAAATTGAACGCATAGAAAACTATCACAGGCAAGCAGAAAAACAGCAAACTTCCACCCAAAGCAAATACAAAACTACCTATCTCCCACAGCTTATCACCCATTGCTAATTGCCCATTTCTAATTCCTAATTCCCCATTCCTAATTTCTAATTGACTGCTCACCCCCCTCAGTATTTTGAACAAATACCACAATCCAACGCCATAAAATGCCAAATGAACGACTCGCATAACGCCCGTTTCAGCCTCCAATAAAGACATCATCAAAGCAGAAATATAGTATAAAATAGGGAACTCAGCCGCCGATTGACCACTATCCAATACCACATTATGCACTTCAGGTTTGAAAAAATTTAGCCCGAACTGATAATAATTCAAGGCTTGAGAAGCGCCATCAGTTTGTCGCCAAGCGTGTTGCCCTTGCGGTGCGAGTGTGTAGATGTGAGGATAATCGAAATACCAGCACAGAGCATAGAAGCAGATACTGAAAATTGATATTTCAAACAAATTGTTTTTCATAAATGACTGCACTTAGGCGGGTTGTGAAACGCTGGTTTCAGCGTAAGCCACTTCTGATAATTTTTCCCATTTTTTAATGGCAATTTGAGTTATCTTAAGTAATAATTTGGCGGAAAGGTCGTCTGGTAAGTAATCCATAACTAAGGCGAGAACATTTTTTAAGGGCATGTGCGGATTCTCATCGAAAAGCGATTGCACTTTACGAGTGGTTAAACCCTGAATAGACATTTCGTATTTTTTGGGAAATATATCTTTACTCGGTGTTTTCTGCAAATAAAGAATAACCTCATGAAAATGAGCATATTCCGGCATTTCTAATGCTTCTTCAAATGTAATTTTTTTTTCTTCTTTAGTTTTCATAATTCAAATTTAAGTGAAATTTCAAAACTATCATAAAATTTTTTAGCCATATAAACTTCTGCTTTATCTTCAATATAGCCAATAATTTGAAAATTTGCTTCAATTTCTTTGAAATGTCTTTTAAAAACGATGTTATATAGTTTTTTTCGTTTTTCATCAACAGGGTCTATAACCACCATACTTTTAGGGTATTTTTCAAAAAAATCAATCGTTATTTTGGCAACAGTACTGATTACTCTAACTACATCATGATTATTGCTTAATACTTTATCATCAATTAAACCGGCTTTAAAATCACCAAAGCCTAAGTTCCATTTTCCATTATTTAATATGCTGAATTGAACAATCTTTATGATATTACCTTGTATGCCTTCACTTTGAAAGACAAATTGTGTTTTACCGTTTGTAAAAAGGTATTGGTATGTTTCAGTTATCATTCTGTTTTCTTATAGTAAGTTTTTCGCTCTAAATATTGCTTCAAATATAGCCATTTGATTAAATTTTTCTCCATTTATTTCCTAAGTGCTCAAATTTTCATTCCTAAAACGCTAAACGCCCGCTCGCCCAATCGGATGCACTGAGGGCTATTTGATATTCACTGAGCAATTTGGCTAATTTTATTTGCGCTTCAAGGTATTTATTCTCGCGGCTGTTGATGAGAAAAAATGAGCTTTCGCCGAGTTCAAAACGGGTGTTTTCTAAAAGTAAAAGTTGTTGATAATTATTGACTGTAGCCCGATAGAGCGTTATTTGGTTTTGTAAATTATCAATTTCATTAAAGAATTGTTGCAATTTATTTCTCAATTCTAAGGCTTTTTGATCTCTGAATAGGCGGGTGTTTTCCATTTTTATATTGGCTAATTGCACATTGCCTCGCTCATTTCGGAATAGGGTGGAGGTGCTGAATTCAATGCCCCATTTGTAATTATCAGTAAAAACATTACTCCAATTGAATCCATTGCCGAGGAAATTATAGTTGATATTGAGCTTGGGCTTGAGCTTCTCTTGTTTGAGTTTTCTATCAATATCCAACTGATTGAGCTTGAATTCATACCCCCTCAGTATTGGATGGTTGATGGTTAGATTTTGGATGATTTTTTCACGGTCAGCGGCTATAATATCCTGCCTAAGCACACTGATACTGAGGGGGGTATCGTCAAGGATTTGAGGTTGATATGGCTTTATATTATTCAAGGGTTGAGCATTATTGCCCCATAAAAAATTAGCTAATTTTAAGGTCGCTTCTTGAAAATCCAATTGAACATTGTTGTATTCCACCAAGCGGTCTTGCACCTGTGTGAAAGATTCCAACGTATCCATCGCCATGCGGTCGCCCAATTCAAAAATCGTTTTTATGGCGTTGAAACGCTCATTGGCTATGCGTAATGCGTTGTTGAAAATGAGGGTTTGCTGGTAATAAAATGCCCATTTCCAATAGATTTGAGTGGCTTCAAAGGCTAAATCGTTGGTTAAATTGTCTCGTTCTGTTTGAAATAAGCCTTGTGCTTGCTGTGCTTTGAATAAATTAGCACGCCTTTCGTCGAGCATTAAATTTTGTAAAAGAGGCATCGAAATCCCGACAACCGCTTGCCCTTGCTTCGGCAATTTGCTTTCAGGATTGACGAAATTGCCTTCGGCAGTGTTGTAGCTGCCTTTCACTTCTATGCCATACCAAGTCGGCACTTTTACCCCATATTCGCCGAACGCATAATAGTTTTTAGAATCAAAATACTTTTGCTCATAATCGCCATAAAGTTTAGGGTCAAATCCGCCTTTGGCTGCGAGCAATTCAGCTTGGGCTGCTCGATTGAGCAAAGCGGCTTGCTTGGCAACTGGGTGATTTTGCTTGACTTGATTTAAAAATTCAGTTAAAGTCAAAACCGTTTTACTCGAATCCTGTGAGGGTTGAGCCATTGTATTTTTTGATAAAAACAAAGACAATAATATTGAAAATATAGGACGCAACATATTTCTTACGATTTTTCTACCAATATTTTGCACCTCTGGCGCAATGTATTTTTCTTCTACCCATATTTTGTACTTCTGGTGCAATGTGCTTTTCAATTTTCAACTTTTAATTTTCAATTTTCAATTAAAACACTCCTCAGTATTTTGACCCTTTTTCCTCTTTTTTGACATTCATATCCGTATAAAAATCAGGTGGAAACCCATTGAGTTGCCGCCACAATTCATACCAAATAGGCACATTTTTGAGCAACGCAAAACCGTTAGCACCTGAGCCCGGTCGCAAGGCATTGGGCCATTTGACTTGCGTTGAATCGGGTTGCACGATGAGTCGGTATTTTCCTTTTTCATTGGCGACATTATCAATCGCATAGACAACGCCGCTGTAAGTGCCGATAGACGCATTGGGCCAACCTGAAAAGACGAAGGCGGGCCAGCCATCGAATATAAATCGCACGGGCGAGCCTATTTTCACCAAAGGCAAATCAATGGGCTCGATAAACATCTCTACGGCTAAATCCATTTTTACAGGCACTGTGCTGACGATGGCTTCCCCT
>JAYTON010000029.1:0-8638 GCA_043747725.1 Saprospiraceae bacterium | reverse complement strand
AATTCTTACTGTCTTTGAAAGGGCTGATAATACAAATTGTTAACAAAATAACATTCTGTTGACAATTTGTGATGCCTTTTACAGGGTAACCCTATTCAAAGATGAAAAATTTTCTGATGTTCCAAAGAGTTGCGTCCGACCGAACCAAAGCTGACAGCAATATGCAGCCGATTGCTCCAACGTCCAGCCCCACCTCTTGTTGGCAGTAGTTTTGGCTTCTCATCAATCTTCGTTTCAAGTTCACTTTGTTGTGTTTTGGTAGCCAAAACCAATTATATTTCTTCTACTTTTTGTATTTAATCTGAACCAAAAGTTTCAGGTCAACTGACTTCCTATTTTTAGTCAACTAATAATGATTGTATTGCTTTCTCCCCAATTATCTTGTCTTGATTAAAGTCTCCGCCTGAAATTCCAAGTCCACCAATTACCTGTCCATTTTGTATGATTGGAAAACCTCCTGCGATTGTCAAAATTAAAAAGTTTTTCTCAAACGCTTTTTGAAGTTCTGGAACTTTTTGAGTTATGTCAGCAAGAACGTGTGTCGGTGCTTTTAGTTGCGATGATGTAATAGCCTTCTTTTGGCTTATGTCAATTCCAAAAAAGCTACAACCGTCCATTCTGTGTAAAGCAATTAAGTGTCCGCCCAAGTCCACAATAGAAACTGTAACTGCAATATTTTGATTTGTTGCCTCAAGTAAAGCTAAAGAAATTAGTTTGTCAATTAATTCTCTTTTCATACTTATTGTCTGTAGTGATGTTGTTTAAAATTTCTGCTAACTCGTAAATATGTGAAAGTTTTGTCGTACTTTTTATATTCTTGGCATTTTATAAGCCTTCTCATGCAAAAGTATTACATAAAATTTAATATCCAAAATCTACTCATTTTTTATATTTGAGGCATATAGGGATTAACTATTTTAAAAGTTGCCTTGCAAAACTATATGCAAGTCAAAAATAAACACCCCCTCAGTATAAAGCTTATAAAATAGACTCTAATTCGATTTTTTTTGGTTTAGGCTTGTAATCGACCCCGATTAGATTATAATCGACCCTAATTAGGCTGTAATCCAACTCTATTAAGTCGTCATCCACCCCGATTAGGCTGTAATTGACCTCAATTAGGCTGTAATCCACCCCCATTAGGCTATAATCTATTAAGAAAGCAGCGTTTAGATACTCAAATGGTATGAAAGACTTACGATATTATCAACTTAGCTTAATTTTTGGCATATTTTTAGACTGGTGAATAGGGATATAAACAGCCATTTCTTCATCAAAAAAAAATTAAAACAGATGGCACGCAATGCAACCAGTAATCCCACTTACAAGAAAATGGAAGATCGCCTAACCGGTTTGAAATCCATTGACACCGCCTTAGAACTTCACAACGGCATCAAAGTGATGGATGGTGAAGTTTTGAAATCGAACTATAAAAAAGTAGAAGAAGATCTGAACATCATGTTGACTAACCTTGAAGCCAAGCGCAGCGAGCTTAAAGCGCTTGAAAAACAGTTGAATCAATTTAGCAAACTGGCACTTATCGGTGTGAAAAGTCAATTTGGTGATGATTCGATGGAGTATGCTAAAGCAGGCGGTGTGCGATTGAGCCAACGCCAAAAGCCACAACGCAATGCCAAAACACCAGTCAAAGCAAAGGTGAAACAGACGGCGACAGCGTGATGTTAAAAGAGGTAACGTTCAGGGAACTTTGAAAGTTCCCTGAACGTGTGCCACCGTATTTATCTAAACCGCCTCCGCACCAATTTAATAAATGTCTTGGCTTGTTTTTTTCTATCCTCGTTCGCTGCCCAATTATATTTTGTTGCCAATGAAAGCAGGAAGCCTTTGGCACTCTCAAAACCACTCATATTGTTCAAATCCTTAATCACCTCATCCGCTACCGCTTTATTACCTCCAAAAAGCTCATTTTGAGTCAACAAACGGTCGTTGAAACCGAATGCTTTGGTCAAATCTGCAATAGGTGTATTCGCCAATTTATCGGACAACTCTTTGCCTGCAACGTCCTCGAATAGGGCTTCGACTTCAGCCGGTATATGTGGTGTGTAATGCGGTGTGTATGCTGCGGGCGTTGGTTTTGGTTGTTCCACGGGCGGCGGTGGCGGCGTATAACGCGGCGTTTCCACTACTTTCGGGGCTTCGTAAACTGGCTTATGAGCTTCATATACAGGTTGCGGTGCTTCATATACAGGTTTTGGTTGCTCTACTACAATTGGTTGCTGCACTGGCGGTGGTGAAGGCGGCAGTGTGGCTTTAGGTGCTTCTGTTTTTGGTGGAGCAGTCGCTTGAGTGGCTTTATTTGCCGTTGATACTGAGGGGGTGGGCTGGGCATCAATCACAGCTTCGTAGAGCTGGCGTACGTAGCTTTTCATCAAGTCGCGCTCAATGGGTGAAATATTATTCTCATCCGTACTCAATGTTTTATAGAGCGTGATAATTTTTTCAAGGAGTATTTTCGTTTGTGGTAAATTCATAATTGGACTGTTAGCTAATTTTAATTTTAAAATAGAGCCTAAAATTAATCTTTAAATTACTTTTGCAAGACATTAAAATCAATGAATGTTAAAATTTAGTATAAAATGTTTCTCGAACCACATTTTAGAGGTCAACGCAGCGGTTGGATAGAGGTTATCTGCGGCTCCATGTTTTCAGGTAAAACTGAAGAGCTGATTCGTCGGCTCAAACGAGCGAAAATTGCGAACCAAAGAGTTGAAATATATAAACCCAAAATAGATACACGCTACGACGACCTCAACGTCGTTTCACACGATGCCAATTCTATTTTAGCAACGCCCATTGATGATTCATACAAATTGTTGGAAAATGTCATGGCGCGGCATGAAGTTGTCACTGCAAGCGGAGTTTGGCAGGAGGGTGTAGATGTCGTTGGTATTGATGAAGCACAGTTTTTCGATAAAAACTTGACAGAGGTCTGTCAGAAATTAGCATTAAAAGGTATTCGAGTGGTGATAGCGGGTTTGGATATGGATTATCGAGGCGAGCCTTTTGGTCCTATGCCTCAATTGTTAGCAGTGGCTGAATATATCACTAAGGTACACGCTATTTGTTCGCATTGCGGCAATTTGGCTACGCATTCTTATCGAAAAGTAGCCAATAACCAGCAAGTGATGCTCGGCGAAAAAGATACTTACGAGCCGCGTTGCCGCACGTGTTATGCGATGGGCAATATTTTGGATTTGCATTGATTTATAAGACATTAGAGTATTAGATATTAGACCGTCTAAAGTCTAATATCTAACGCTCTAATGTCTATAAAAAGAAACGGCTATACTGAGCATATTCAGTAAAGCCGTTCTCCTTTCACTTGGATTTCTTTTTTTCACCCCACAATACTATTATCTTTTGCGTAGCTCTGTGCGTACATGAGTGCACCGCCTGCCAATCCGAGATCTTTGAGTAAGTTGCCGATAGCATACTCATACAACCCCAACCCCGGAGCGTGAATCAAAAACACATATAAAAGCAACATCAAAGCGCAGAGCATAGCAGCCAATTTGTCCCATTTGCCGATGAGAACACTGGCGACAAAAGCTAACTCAGCTGTCCCTGTCAGATAGACCCAAAAAGAACCGCCGGAGAGCGGCACCATCCCCATCATTTTGTCAGCATTGATAAAATGAATAATACCGAATGCTGCGAATGGGACAATAAAAAGCCATTTACCAAGACTATTAATACTGTTCAACATAGTTTGATGATTTGGTGTGAAGAAAAATAGGTTTTGGATTTTTAGCGTTTATTTAATATTACACTAAGTTATGTTTTTTATTTCAATAAATTACAATTATTTTGATTTTTTATCAATAAAAGTAATAAAAATTTAGGCTATTACTGAAAGGCGAAACTATATTTTAAATACAATAAATTTAGCAATTTCTAATTAAATCATGGAGCGCAATATATATAGAGCGGATATGTTAAAAAAGGTTGTTGTAGGTGTGTGAAAAATAAAGGCTGCACTGATGTGCCAGTACAACCTCTATTTTAATAGATTTGGTTGTGTGAAATAAAATTGTTTTTCGTTTTGCTTTAGTGTTAAAACATTCAACCAAATGCTAAATTATTGTTTATTTTCAAAATAGCAACATTTATTGTTTATTTTTTTTAAAAAATAAACAATAAAAAATTGGTAAAAGTGATTTACATAAAATATAATTCATGGATGATATTTTTTAAAATCATAAAAAACGTTTTAATTATCCGTTAACTGTTATTCGTCTAAACGATTAATCAATAACTCTTTCCTGACTTCATTTGTCTAAGTGAAAAGAAGTTCTCACATTTGCAAATGACTCAAGGCAAAATTTACCTTATTCCTACGCCGCTTGGTGAAGACGCGCTGCACACTATTCCGCCTTACGTGGTAGAAATAATCCATGCGCTCGATACTTTTATAGTAGAGCGAGCGAAGACAGCGCGGCATTTTATCAAAGCTACTCAACCGCCCTACCCCCTCAGTAATGTGACCGTTTTTGAGATTGATAATACTACACAAACCATTGATTATCAAGAGATTAAGCCGATTTTAGAATCGGGTAAAAGCATTGGCTTGTTATCGGAAGCAGGTTGCCCGGGCGTGGCAGATCCGGGGGCGAATATCGTCGCATGGGCGCATACGCAAGGCATTGAAGTCGTGCCTTTGGTAGGTCCGTCATCTATTTTATTGGCACTCATGGCTTCGGGTATGAATGGTCAATCGTTTTGTTTTCAAGGGTATTTGTCAGCTAAAAAAGAGGAATTAAGCAAAGATCTCAAACGAATAGAAGAGCTCGCACGAAAGCATCGCCAAACCCAAATTTTTATCGAGACGCCTTATCGAAATAAGCAAATGATTGAAACCGCTTTGTCGTCTCTATCACCAACGACCAAATTTTGTATTGCGGCTGATATTAGCTTACCCCCTCAGTATATCGTCACCAAAACGATTGCTGAATGGCGTAAAACGACTGTACCAGATTTGCATAAAAAAGCGGCTATATTCTTAATCGGTTGATAGCGAATAAGTTACGGCATACAATTTGTTTAATACTAAAATATTAATGTGTTTTTATGATACATTTTTTTAAATAGCTGTCACTTTTACTCAATTGAAAAGCGACTGTTCTCTCAAGAGGCAGCCGCTTTTTTGTTTTATCCAAGTGTTAGTAAGCCTTCCAGGCTTATTAACACTTAGTTTTGTGATATATTTGTGAGATAAATCATGCAATTTTGAATCATGGAAAAAATATTAATTGTAGAAGATGATAATAATATTGCCGAATTAGTGGCTATCAACTTACGCGACGCAGGCTGTGAAGTGACCATCGAAAACGACGGTTTAGCAGGGCATGACCGCGCTTTGAGGGACAATTTTAACCTCCTCATTTTAGATATTAACTTGCCTAAAATGACGGGTTTAGATATTTGTAAAAACGTGCGCAAACATCGCCGCTACGTGCCTATTATGATGATGACGGCTAAAAGCGATGAAAACGACATCGTGATGGGTTTGGAAGTCGGTGCAGACGATTATATTACTAAACCATTCAGCGTGAAGGAATTAGTTGCGCGTGTGAAAGCTGTTTTACGCCGAACCCAAGCCGCTAATGGTGAATTGCAAAAAAGCGGCAAGGTGTTTAATTTCCCCGATTTGACTATTGATACCGAAAATCGGACAATCATACTGAGGGGGGAGCGCGTAGATTTGACGCCCAAAGAATATGATTTGCTTTATACACTTGCCAAAAAGCCAGGACGCAGCTACTCGCGTCAACAACTGTTAGATACCGTTTGGGGATACGAATTTGAAGGCTTGGAACATACAGTCAATTCTCATATCAATCGCTTGCGCATGAAAATTGAACACGATATTCAAAACCCGACGTTTATACTGACGACTTGGGGCGTGGGCTATCGGTTCAATGATGATATTTGATTTTTTTAGGAATCAAAACATATAAGATACTTTGAAAGTATCCTATACGTTGAAAGTATAAAAAATCCGCTTGGTTTGTAGCATAACTAAGCGGATTTTTAGTTTATTTGCATTTAAGTAAAATTTCATAAAACTTTGATTTTCAACAATTTAACAAAACTTTAAATTAATATTACAGTATAAAAATTGTCAAAAATTCAGTTTAATAGAAAAAAAAATTATTTTTAGGCAAATTTTAAAAGCGAATAAAAAATATTTATCTAACCAACCAAATTTCAGAAATGGCAGAATCAACAGCGGCAACAGTCGCTAAATCCAACAAAATGCCTTCGGCAATACCCTTCATTATCGGGAACGAAGCAGCAGAACGATTCAATTATTATGGCTTACGGGCTATTTTGACCACTTTTATGGTCGGTCAATTTTTTGCAGCAAAATACGCAGGCATGGAAGGCGCAGACCAAAAAGCTGCCGCTGCCGCTAATGCAGCAACCCATGATTTTGTAGCAATGAGTTATTTGTTGCCATTGTTTGGTGGTATGTTAGCTGACTGGTTTTGGGGTAAATACAAGACAATTCTTTATTTATCAATGGTTTACGCATTAGGAAATATCATGCTTGCTATATCTGTTGACAATTATACGTTGTTTACATCTGCCTTAATGCTCGTTGCGATGGGCGCGGGGGGTATCAAGCCATGCGTCTCTGCAAATGTTGGTGATCAGTTTACTGAAGAAAATAGTCATTTGATATCAAAAGCTTTTGATGCATTTTATTTTTCTATCAATGCAGGTTCTTTTCTATCTATCCTGCTGATTCCTTATTTGAATAAGAATTATGGTCCAACTGTTGCTTTTGGCGTACCGGCTATTGCGATGATTATTGCTATTGGGTTTTTCTACTCAGGGCGACATCGCTATATCAGAGTTCCACCCAAAGGAGACAATAATAAAAAAGTGATTTTCCTTACGGCATTCCTTTCTTTGGTCGCGAGTTATATTTATTGGGATAAATATCAGGAGGCAGGAACTGGTCCTGTCATTGGTTTTTGGGTCATTTTAATTGTTATTGTCGCTTTTGTATTCAAAAAACAATGGTTTGCGAAACCGGGCAATTTCATCGGTATCAATTTGTATGCGTTAACCAATGGGGGTTTTCCTGCTGCGGCTCGTGAATATGGAGAAGAAACGATTCAAGGTGTTAAAGCAGTTTGGCGCGTATTTTCTGTTTTTGCTTTTATCCCTGTTTTTTGGGCATTGTGGGATCAAAATCAATCAGAATGGGTATTGCAAGCTAAGAAAATGGATTTAAATTTCATGGGCATTACTTGGCAAGCCGAGCAAATTAGTTCTGTCAACGCTATTTTGATTTTAGCCTTTATTCCATTGTTTTCATTTGGTATCTACCCAGGCTTGAAAAAATTAGGCATTAATGTAACGCCTTTACGCAAATTTGGCGCAGGCTTAGTGGTCACGGCTTTATCTTTTGTTATTATCTCTTTGATTCAAGAACGCATTGATGCAGGTGAAACTCCCAATATCGCTTGGCAACTTTTAGCTTATGTCATCTTAACAGCTGGTGAAATCATGGTGTCCATTACGGGCTTAGAATATGCCTATACACAATCACCACCGAGTATGAAATCAACAATCATGGGTTGCTACTTACTTATGGTAACTTTAGGGAATGTATTGGTTTCTATGATTCAAAAAAATATAGAACATGGTGGAGCTTTCGCTCAATTCAAAGGAGCATCCTTCTTTTGGCTTTTCACAGGCATCTGTGCAGTGACGGCTGTTTTGTTCATGATTATTTCTCCGCGCATACAAGAGAAAAGTTATATTGGTGGTACAAATGTTTAGTAAAAGAAGTAGAGATATAATTTAACATCCTTATAAATTGATGATAAATACATGATTTTACTGAGGGGGAAATTTTGAGTAAAAAAAAGCTCAAAATTTCCCCCTTTTCTCTTTAAGATTGTTTGATAAAAACTAATTTTGAGCCGTTTTTAAAAGCTAAAGTTGAAATCAACATTATCCATTTTTTAAATAAAATCAATTATGAAATTTCCAAACGATTTGAAATACACCAAAGAACATGAGTGGATTCGTATAGAAGGCGATGTAGCTTATGTGGGCATCACTGATTTCGCTCAAGGCGAATTGGGTGATATTGTTTATGTAGAGGTAGAAACAGTGGGCGACATTGTAAAAGCCGATGAGATATTTGGTACTATTGAAGCTGTTAAAACTACTTCGGATCTTTATATGCCCATCGATGCTGAAGTATTGGAAGTCAATCCTAAAATCACATCTGAGGGCGATGATGACCCCGCGCTCGTCAATTCCGATCCTTATGGCGATGGCTGGATTGTAAAAGTCAAAATTCAAAATATGGCTGATATTGCTAAATTAATGGATGCCCAAGAATATGAAGATTTAGTGGCATAATTTATTAATACTGAATAACTTATAAATGTTGAAATTAAAATATTACGCCCCTGCCATTGGTTGGGGCATTTTCATTTTCATCTTATCCACCTTGCCTGGGAAAGATTTTCCAAAAGTGCCTGATATTTTGGATTTGCTTTCCGCTGATAAATTGGTGCATACGCTATTTTATGCTGTTCTGACATGGCTAATACTGAGGGGTATTACTCGAAGTTTTGATTTCACAAATCGG
>JAYTON010000028.1:0-2580 GCA_043747725.1 Saprospiraceae bacterium | reverse complement strand
GGTTGCCAATACGCATCATAGAACAAGCGCAAATGCTTGTCAAAGAGGTTGTGCCAACCTGCCATATACAGCGTACCTCGCCAAACTTTAATCTCATTATTTCCATTATAATCGTTGAAATTATAGAGCGTTTCGCTAAAATTTGTCTGTTCATAAACGGCACTTGCGGACAATTTTAAGACATGGTTTTTTGTATTAACTTGGCGTAATTACAAAATTACGTAACTACTTGATAATGAATAGATTAAGCGATATTAAAGTTGCAAAAGGTCTTATAAATAGGTGGCTATTACCAGTTGATTGGCAAGATTAAATAAAAAGGGATAAAAAGCTATGAAAAAAGCCATGAAAGAAACCTCCACAGCTTAACTAAAATTGCAAAAGATTTATGGTCTTTTACATTGTTAAATAAAAACGATGCAAAATAGAGACAATAAATTGAAAAACAGCGAATCAGCTAAGTGCTTAAAAAAAAAAAGGCTTCAAAGTCTTTTGACAAAAAAGTTCTTCAACGGACTTTGAATAAAGCGATAAAGGCTTTCATGTGTAACAAGGCTGAGGAATGTTTTGCGAGCATGAATCAGCTTGATTTGTTAAAAATACCTATTTACGAGCGTGGTAATGTACAGAAAGTAGCGATGCTATTATTGGCGGGTACACTTATTGACCTTACAACATTGCGGGAAATATTGACCTTATACGGCATAAAGAGTAATCAATATGGCAAGATATGGCAGAAATTGTCGCACAAACAAGTGTATGATTTGTTTGTGATGGGTTCACGTCAGCATTTTAGCGTAGAATTTTCAAAATTGCTAAAACAGAGTGAATCAAGTCAATCACGGGCTGAAATCACGATTGTTGGGGATGATAGTGTGTTTAAACAGTGGCTGAAAGGAGCTGAGAACGCAGAGAATAGTGAATTTTATGGTAAATTTTTTAGTGGTCAATACAAAACAGCGGTATATGGTTTCTGTGTGAGTGTGATGGGAGTGGTACTTCATGGTACTTTTTACCCACTGTCGTTTAGTTTAGTGGGTAAATCCGTGAAATCTTCGCCCGAAACTATGATAAACAAAGCCGTACAGAGCGAAAAGAATCGAAAAAAGAGTTTGGTTCAATTAGAAAAAGGTATCAAGGAGGTTGTTCGTTTTTTGACTGATTTATCCGAGTCATTAGCCCTTAAATTGCCGCAATTATACATCAGCATAGATAGCGGTTTCAACGATAAACAGTTACTTGATTTATGTGAATCCCTTAGTTTAATTGCCATTAGCGTCGTAAAAATGAATGAAATTGTCGTTCATAACGGCAAAACCATGAATTTTGCGACCTTGAGGGATACGATTTTTTTACGGGCAGAGAGAAAATTCTATCGTGATAAAAGTAATGAAAATAAGGCGTTCAGTTTGCGATTATCCTTGTGGTATAATAAATTAAATCGTCTGGTTACAATACTCATTTTTAGATTTAATGGTAGTCGGAAGATAACGATTATCTTTTGTTACAATGGGGAAATAAAAGCTAAGACAATGCGGCGGCGTTTTTTTCAACGAACTCAAATTGAGCAATTTTTTAGGATGCTTAAACACACGTTGAAAATAAGTCAAAGTAAATCCGATGGCACTCACTCATTCATTAAAAAATTGGCTATGTTCTTTCTCAAAGCAATATTTGCTTTTGCATTTAGGGATTACTGTCGAAAACGTTTTAGGCGATTCAAAAATTATTCATTTTACAAATTGAGGTTGAATATTTTGCATCACCTTGACGATAAATCTATGATAACGGATTTAATTTAATCTACCTTTTGCAGGTTTAGTTTAGCTTAATTCGTTGAGTATCAAGTAGTTAGTAGTTTTTGTAATCACACCAATTTAACATAGAAAATGTTAATGTTTTTGATAAACCAAATTTGGTATGGTTTTTTGTTTTTAAGAGGAAAACTATCAGGCTATATCGCCAAAATTTAAACTCAGAAATTTGACCTATGCAACGTCATTTGCACATTTTACAAAACTTAACCATTTGTCTTTTCTTATGCTCCATCCATTTTTCTTTTGCCCAAAATCTTGTAACCTACGCTGGTGGCACGGGCAAAGAGCGTTTTAATGACGTGGTGCAACTCTCAAACGGAACGGTCTTAGTGGCGGGCATGGCTACGGATTTGGATTGGATTCCTGCGGGCGTTCCGAAGATACCCCTCAGTATTTTGACCATCAATTCGGCTTCGATTGGTAACATCGGCTTCGTGATGCAGCTTTCGAGCGATTTGACAAAAATCCTTCAAGTGGTGCATTTTCCACAAAGCTCAGTGCGTGATGTTTTCAAAATCAGAACCACGAATGTGCCAGGGCAAGCCACGGGTGACATCATCATTTCGGGCAATCGGGATGTTGGTGACTACACAAAAGACGGCTATTATTTAGCAAAATTGAACAATAACTTCGTAAAAGGCACACCAACGGGCATCAGTTGGGTTTTTAATGTAATATGTAAGCCTCGTCAATCGGGAGGTAACACGGGCGTATCGGCTTTCAAAGAACTTCAACCGTGGGATGTTGGCAGCGATGGCAAAGT
>JAYTON010000027.1:0-18333 GCA_043747725.1 Saprospiraceae bacterium | reverse complement strand
GCATTTCAACATCAAATTTCAAATAATATCCTTGATTGACACTATAAAACTGCCCCGATGGTGGCATTTTGATGTCGCGATGGCTGAGGCAAAACTCACCGATGGAAGGGTCGAGCGTAAAACCATTTACACCGTTGCCGGTTGTATAAACCAATAAGGTGGAAGTGCCATAAAGCACATAGCCCGCAGCGACTAATTCGTTACCGCTTTGAAGAAAATCTTCCATCGTTATCTTCTCTCCTAATTGGCTTTTACGGCGAAAAATGCCGAAAATAGTGCCGACTGAAACGTTGACATCAATGTTGGATGAGCCATCGAGCGGGTCAAAAACCACAATATATTTAGGGTGCTTGCCATTAATTGGGGCGATTTCCACAAAATCGTCCAACTCTTCGCTGGCAATGGCAGCACATTCGCCGCTGTTTTTCAAGCACTCGATGAGCTTTTCGTTGGCGTAAAGGTCAAGTTTTTGGACAGTGTCACCTGAAGAATTTTGAGAGCCATCCATGCCTAAAATATTGACCAATCCAGCTTTGTTGACTTCGCGATTGACAATTTTGGCAGCTACGCCAATGTCTCGGAGCAAGCCCGTCAGCTCGCCGGTGGCGTAATCAAAGTCGTTTTGGCGACGAATAATAAATTCATCAAGGGTGACAATACGATTCATTTATAATGCGGTTTTATGTAAAAAATATAAAGTAGTTAGGAATAATGTGCAAAATTAGTCTTTTTACTTAAAGCAATGCTGTTATATCTCCAAATACTGAGGGGTGTGCTATATTCTACTGACATTTAATTTTAAGTAAACAGATGATTTTTAAATTTAAATTTAAATGAAAAAGTGGCTGTTGAATTATAAGAATTCGATTTACCTTTGGTTCTCTAAGTAATGCGGAACTCCAGTTCCGCCATGCAAACTACATGAATGCGGAACTGGAGTCCCGCGCTACAACATTATTATGAAGCATATAGTAGTCATGACAGGTGCGGGCATCAGTGCCGAAAGCGGAATCCAAACTTTCCGAGATGCCGATGGATTGTGGGAAGGGCATGATGTGATGGCAGTTGCCACGCCCCAAGGTTGGGCAAAAGATAGAGAATTGGTGTTAAAATTTTACAACGACCGCCGTCGTCAATTGTTATCAGTGCAGCCCAATGATGCCCATAAAGCCATCGCAGAATTAGAATCCAAGTACAAAGTGACCGTTATCACTCAAAATGTGGACGATTTGCATGAGCGAGCGGGTAGCACGAACGTCATACATTTGCATGGTGAGTTGCGTAAATCACGCTCTTCACTCGACCCCACGCTTGTATATGATTGCGATGTGGACATTAATATAGGAGATAAATGTGGGAAAGGTGCTCAATTGCGTCCTCACATCGTTTGGTTTGGAGAAGATGTGCCTTTGCTACAATTGGCAGCTGAAAAAACGGCTTCTGCCAATATTGTTATGGTTGTCGGTTCGTCTATGCAAGTATATCCTGCGGCGGGTTTGGTGGCGTACTCCCCTCAGTACGTGCCCGTTTTTTACATCGATAAAAACCCCGCGATTAATCATGAATTGAAGGTTCGGAAAAATCTTCAAATTATTGCGGATAAAGCAACGGTCGGTGTTAGAGAGATTGTTAAAAACCTGATGAATGATGTTTGAACTACAGCCTGAATATAAATATTTTAAAAATTTGGATGGGTTGCGCTTTCTGGCAGCATTTGCAGTAATCATCGGGCATTCTCAAAGTTTGATATTTGAAAAAGGCGTCAGAGTTTTCTCACCTTTTGCTAATAAATTAGCCAATTTTGGAGTCGATTTTTTCTTTGTACTGAGTGGTTTTCTCATCAGTTATTTGCTTTTGAGGGAAATTGACAAAACGGGTAAAATCAATATTCGTTATTTTTATTATCGCCGTTTCCTCAGAATTTGGCCCGTCTATTTTGCTTATGGATTAATAGCATTAGCCGTAGGGAAATTTTTTATAGATTGGTTCAATTATGCTCCCTCCTATTCGCACGATTATTCTTTTAAAGATTACCTATATAATGTCTTTTTCCTCGGAACTTTTAGCATCAATTTTCAAGCATTTTTAGGGTTTCATCGTCCTGTATCGTCATTAATGGTTGGGCATTTTTGGTCGTTGGGTATTGAAGAGCAATTTTATTTGATATGGGCGCCCTGCATGTATTTATTTAGAAAAAATACTTGGATTTTAATCCTCCTTTTTATAAGTATCGGCTGGTATTTTAATAGGATTCCGCTTGAAAAAGTAAGCCAATACACAGAATTCCATATCAATTTTACAGTGAACCGATTTTTTCATTTTGGCTTGGGTGCGGCTTTGGCTTGGCTGATTCGATATTTTCCTTTTATTGAAATTAAAGATTTTTTATTAAAAAGAATCATACAATATACCCCCCCCTCAGTATTGAGGTCACTGAAACCTGAATATATATTCCAAACGCTAATGATTATAGCCCAATTCTGGTTTTTATGGCAATCAGCAGATTATCTTTTTGGTGATACATACTCGTTGAAAGAGCGGCTCTTTAATGGGTGGGTTTCGGTAGGCATTATTACGGTAGCAATCATGGAATATTCGCTTTTATTTTTCTTAATGCTTGAAAATAAAGCTTTTAAATATTTAGGGAAAATATCATTTGGCATTTATATCTATCATTTATTGTCAGTTCATTTGGCTGATAAATTATTGGAGATGAATGGAATAACAGTCAATAATGATAAATTTGCCTTCTATTTGGTAGCTATTTCTACAGTTTTCTCGGTGCTTTCAGCAGCCATTTCTTATCAATATTTTGAAAAATATTTTTTAAATTTAAAATCCAAATTTCACGCTTTATGAAGATATTTTTAGTGGGTTTTATGGGCTGCGGCAAGAGCTATATTGGGCGTCAATTGGCAGAGAAATTGGGTTTTCTATTCGTAGATATTGATTCTTTGATTGAAAATACTGAGGGGGATATTGTAGCGCATATATTTGAAAATCAAGGAGAAACATATTTTAGAAAAATAGAAAGTGAGCGATTAAAGGATTTGAAAAAATGGTCGGAAATAGTGATTGCTACGGGCGGTGGTGCAGCTTGTTTTCACGATAATATGGCTTGGATGAATGAAAACGGCATGACTGTTTATTTGAAAGCAACACCTGAACTTTTGTTAGAAAGATTAAAAAATGAAGCAGAAAAACGCCCTTTACTGAGGGGTAGAACTGAGCCTGAACTTTTAGATTTTATTAAAAATAAAGTAGTTGAAAGGGAGTTCTTTTACAACCAAGCCAATATTATCATTCAACAAAGTGAAAACAATGATGAAATCGTTTTTGACATTTTACAAAAAATATTAAACCATCGTATTGCCAATTAATCTAACTTAAATATGGTATTTTCAAGCGAATTAAGTTAAAATAGAGGCTACTCATCTTAAAGTCCCAATTCCTTGCCTATATTTGTGCATCCTATCTGAGAAAACTCTCCCATTGATTTACCGATTAATTGAAAAAATAATCTATACAAACAAATTCAAGATAAAAAACAAATACAAAATATTTACCCCCTTTTACCCCCCCCCTTTTATTAAACTACAACAGGGCAAAAAACAAACTCTTAGAGAAAACTGCCAGCAGGAGAAAACAAACATACCTTCTGATTACCTAAGGCGCGGAAAAGTTTTAACTTTGCCGCGCTTTTGCTGTTTATCTAAGTAGATATTAGATTTTCAGATTTCAGACCTGAGACCTTTTATCGTGCTCTGAAGTTTTTAAAAATGACATAAATGCGCATAATTCATTGATTTCAAATCTTTTATAAATTTTAAAAATTTTTATGGAACATCAACATTGTGTTATTATTGGCTCAGGTCCAGCGGGTTACACAGCCGCTATTTATGCTTCGAGAGCAGGTCTAAAACCTATTTTATATACTGGCAGAGAGCCAGGTGGTCAGCTCATGATTACCACTGAAGTAGATAATTTCCCAGGCTATCCTGACGGTATAAATGGACCCGCGATGATGGAGGAATTGAGAAAACAAGCTGAACGTTTTGGTACTGAGGTTCGCTACGAATTAATTGAAAAAGTAGACTTTTCAGGTCGTCCGCATAAGCTTTTTACTGAGGGGGGTATCGAAATTCAAGCAGATGCAGTTATCATTTCTACAGGTGCAAGTGCCAAATGGTTGGGTTTGGAAAGCGAATATAGATTGCAAAATAAAGGCGTTTCGGCTTGTGCTGTTTGCGACGGTTTTTTCTTTAGAAATCAAGAAGTAGCCATCGTTGGCGGAGGTGATACAGCGGCTGAAGAGGCAACTTATTTAGCTAAATTATGCAAAACTGTTCATCTTTTAGTGCGGCGGGATGAGATGCGGGCTTCAAAAATTATGCAACAACGGGTCATGAATACGCCTAATTTAATAGTGCATTGGAACACCGATACGCTTGAAATATTAGGAGAAGATGAAGTAAAAGGCGTTAGAATTAAGAATAACAAAACAAATGTAGAAGAAACGCTCAATGTTACAGGCTTCTTCGTAGCTATCGGTCATAAGCCCAATACGGATATTTTTAAAGACTTTTTAGAACTTGACGAAACGGGTTACATCATTGCTAAACCAGGCACATCATTCACCAATATAGAAGGTGTTTTTGTATCGGGGGATGCTGCTGATAAAGTCTATCGTCAAGCAGTAACTGCCGCTGGAACGGGTTGTATGGCTGCTTTAGATGCTGAACGGTGGTTGACTCAAAAAGGAATTGTATAACAGATTTCAATCCTGCTAAAACACAAGTTTAGTAAACAGAATCAAATACCCCCTCAGTATTTTTATGATTTTTCATTGAAATCTAATAAAAAATAACCACATTTGCACCGTTTTGAAATGAGAATTTTCAAAACCACAATTATTAAAGTCAATTAATTATTCCCCCGACTCTTTCGGGATAAAAAATCAACTATATATGGCAACACGTTTTAGAGCAGGCGTTTTACATGGTCAAGAAGTAAAAGACCTATTGGATTATGCTAACGCTAACAATTTCGCCCTTCCGGCGGTTAATGTGGTAAGCAGCAGCACGATTAATGCTGTCATGGAGACAGCCAAAGCAGTTAATTCACCAGTAGTAATTCAATTTTCAAACGGCGGTTCTGCTTTCAATGCAGGTCTGGGCTTGAGCAACGATGGTCAAAAAGCGGCTATTCTCGGCGGCATTGCAGGTGCTATGCACATTCATACGCTGGCAAAAGCATATGGTGTGACGGTTATTTTGCACACTGACCATTGTGCTAAAAAATTACTTCCTTGGATTGATGGGTTATTGACAGCCAGTGAAGAGTTCTTTGCGCTTCGTGGTTTTCCTTTGTATTCTTCTCATATGCTCGATTTATCGGAAGAGTCTATTGAAGAGAATATGGAAATTTGCGAAAAGTACTTTGAGCGTATGTCAAAAATGGGTATGACCCTTGAAATCGAACTGGGCGTAACAGGTGGTGAAGAAGATGGCGTCGATAATTCTGATGTTGACAATTCAAAATTATATACCCAGCCTTCTGAGGTGGCTTATGCTTATGAAAAACTGTCGGCTATTTCACCTAATTTCACAATTGCGGCGGCGTTTGGCAATGTTCACGGTGTTTACAAACCGGGCAATGTGAAATTAGAACCGAAGATTTTGAAAAATTCTCAGGAGTTTGTCAAAGAAAAATATGGTTTGGGTTCAGATGTGCCTATTAACTTTGTTTTCCACGGTGGTTCTGGTTCCAGCCGCGAAGAGATTCGGGAAGCGATAGAATATGGCGCTGTAAAAATGAATATCGATACTGATATGCAATGGGCGTATTGGGATGGCGTTCGTCAATATGAAGCAGCCAAGCATGATTATTTGCAGGGTCAAATCGGTAATCCTGCTGGAGATGATAAGCCGAATAAAAACGTTTATGACCCACGCAAATGGGTTCGGGCAGCAGAGAAAAATTTTGTTGAGCGTTTGAAAGTAGCTTTTGAAGATTTAAATTGTATTAATCGGAATGCTTAAAATTAGTTTCAAGAAAGAGTAAAAAAAAGTAAAAATTAAATCAACATTATCGTTTGAATAGCTGTTACTTTTTAACTTTAACTCGTCTGAAACCATGTCAATCAGTTATAAAATATTTTTTCACATAAAAAACATCCAATAATATGTCTATTCAAGCAAAATATCAATCAGTCTTAAACCTTGGCGAAGAACTGGGTGCAAAAGATGGTGCCGTTAAAGAAGAGAACGGTGTACTTACAGTCACTGGCACTGTTCATTCAGAGTATGAAAAAAACCAATTGTGGGATAAAATCAAAGAAATTGGCGGCGCTACTCCTTCTGACATCGTTGCGGATATTAGAGTAGAAACAACAGATTATTATGCAAAATACACTGTTAAAAGCGGTGATACTTTGGGTAAAATCTCTAAGCATTTCTTCGGTGACCCGATGAAATATACTCAGATTTTCAAGGCAAATACGGATATTTTGGAGCATCCTGATAAAATTGAGGTTGGTCAAGAATTGGTTATTCCTTTTGAGCAATAATCTTTTTAATGATGAGTTATGAATGATAAATGATGAATAATGAATGATATATTGATATTCAATTAGTTAGTTCATCTTTATTCACTTTTGTTCTGAGTTTGAAGTAAATAAGAAGCGGTTGAAATGTAACATTTCAACCGCTTCTTATTTTTTTTTATTGAGAAAAACACTTCAATACTGAAGGTATTTATTGCACATAATTCATCATTTTTTTACTGATGCCAACGGTTCAACAATGCGTGTATATTCATTCGGGCTTTTCATTTCAAAAATATCAGGTATATATATTTTCAATTTGACGGTTTCTATACATAATTTGTCCCGATTTTTAAGAAGTGGGCGAGATTCCAATACATAATGCAAAGTTGTATAAGGAAAATTATTTTCAAAAATGATATTATAACGCCCTTCTCGGATCACAATTTTTAACAAATCTAAGCTACCACCTTCCAATTGAGTGTTGGCTTCTATCATCACTTTATTTTCATGGTGCCAAGGGATTACCTCTATACTATCCATTAGTTGAAGTTTAATCGTTGAAACGGAATCATTGACTAGAAGATATTGATAAATGACTTTTTCAGCTTGAGCCGATAGTGGTTGGCAATGCAGCAATAAAAATGCACCCAATAAAATGGGAAATTTAATTGTCATGGTAGTTTGTTGATGTAGTTTGATAAATTATTTCATGTAAAAACTTCTGTCTCTAGAACAACAAAGATACAAGTAAAATTGAAAAATAAAATGGTAAATTATGTATATTAAATTATTGAATTCAAAAAACTACCCATTATAATACCACCGCCTACAATATCGTCACCCTCATAAAAAACGGCTGACTGACCGGGCGCAACCCCTTTAACGTTGGCAAAAAACTCAACACTAATAGCCCCATTAGTAAAAGCATGATTTTTTACGAATGATAATGCACCAGGATCGTTATAGCGTATATGCGTGACGGCTTCCATGCCATCAAAAGGCAATTGACCATATTTTTGTAAATTAATTTTCCCAACCGACATGCCATTGCGCATCAATTCATCCATTTCACCTAACACAACTATATTCGAATCAGGCAAAATGTGAGTGACAAACATAGGTTTCCCGAATGCTTTACCTAAGCCTTTGCGTTGTCCAATGGTATAAAAAGGATAACCTTCGTGTTGCCCAATGACTTCACCATTATTATTGACAAAATTTCCGCCTCTTACTTGGTTATGAAGTTCAGGCACACGGCGTTTCAAAAAGCCTCTGTAATCATTGTCAGGCACAAAGCAAATTTCATAGCTTTCAGATTTTTTAGAAAACTCCTCATATCCTGCTTCAAAAACATAAGCCCGCACAGCCAGTTTTTGCATTTCACCCAATGGAAACCGCGTCCTATTCAAGCACTCCTGTGTCAAACCCCAAAGCACATAGCTTTGGTCTTTTTTCATATCAGCCGATTTTGAAATAAATTTTCTATTATTATGTTCATTAATGATGGCATAATGACCTGTTGCAATAAATTCACAATCAAGTGCATCTGCCCTTTTGAGTAATGCACTCCATTTTATATGTGTATTGCATAAAACGCAAGGGTTAGGCGTGCGCCCTGCAAGATATTCATCCACAAAATTATCAATCACATAATCGCCGAATTCTTCCCGAATATCCACTATAAAATGGTGAAAGCCCATCTTGACAGCCACAGCCCGCGCATCATTGATGCTATCAAGACTGCAACAGCCAGTTTCTTTTTTTGAGCCTCCACTATTCGCATAATCCCATGTTTTCATAGTGATGCCTACTACTTCATAACCTTCATCATGGAGCATCATAGCGGCAGCTGTACTGTCAATACCACCACTCATAGCCACTAATACTCTTCCTTTTTTACTCATTCATCAAAATATTTAAAAAAATAACTAAAAATACTGAGGGGGTAAAAAAAGTAAACGGATTGAATTGTTCCGTCAGTTTCTTTTAATACTTAAAAAATTAAATACCCTAAAAAATTTAGAATAACCAATTTTAATTTTGAAATTTGGTGCAAAAATACGTATAATTACAATAAAGTTTTGTAAAAAAATACAATCTTCTATCCAAAATACTTGCATAGTAAAATAAAACGTTCTAATTTAGCGTTTGTAAATGGTAACATACTAATAAAAAACATACATTATGAGTAACTTAAAAACGGTTCTAACAGTCCTCGTAAGCCTAATTGCGTGGTCGGCTTCAGCAGCACAAGAATACGGTATAGCATCCGTTTATTCTACAAAATTTCAAGGCAACCGCACTGCCAGTGGCGAATTATTCAACCATAAAAGTTATACAGCTGCCCACAGGACGCTCCCTTTCGGTACTCTCGTAAAAATTACCCGCACTGATAACGGCAAATCCGTCGTCGTTCGTATTAATGATAGAGGTCCGTTTGTAAGTGACCACGTCACTGATATATCCAAGGCTGCAGCTGCCAAACTTGAATTTGGTGGTAACGATGATGTTCGTGTGAAAATAGAACAAGTGAATGATCCTAAAATTCAAATTGGCTCAACGGGTTCTCTTCCAAAACGCGATAGCCCAACGCCTCTCATTAATACATCAGAGGTTCCTTTCACAATTGATAACTCAAAGCCTGTACCTATGCCTGACCCTGCCGAATACGTTTTGTCAAAAGGTGTAGAAGAGTCTCGTTCAGTACCACGTGAATATCGAATAGTGCCGAATAAAAATGATAAGAACATTGTGGCTTCTAATGCTACAATAAAAAAAAATCCTGCACCTATCGTAATGTCGAAATCGGTCAATGCTAAGCCTGTTCAGAGAAATGGTTTTATCTCTTTGAAAATGAATAAGCCTGATGCTTCGGCTGGTTATGCTATACAAGTAGCATCCATGACAAAACATGATAACATGATGAAAAAAGTAGATAATCTGGACAATCAGTTTAGCAACGTTTTCGTCAGCATGGTTTTAGGTAAAAATGGTGATCCTGATTATAAAGTCATGTTAGGTCCTTTTGAAAGTCACGATGCAGCATCCAATTATTTAAAAACAATAAAAAGAAAAAATATTGATGGCTTCGTTGTCAATCTAAAAGGAAATAAATAAAAAGCTAAGTTTAGAAAAATCGAAGGTTGTTTCAAGGATTTGCAGTTTGAATATTTTCAAATAAGCAACTCTCTCGAAGCAGCCTTTTTAGTTTCTAACAATTTGAAACATCATCCATAATTCTTTGTTTAAATTTCATTTAATTATTCAAAATCAACTTGGATTTTATAAATTTGAGGCCTTAAAAAACAAAAAATAATTATAAAAAACTGAAAATCATTTTTTACAAAATATTATTTTATAAATTTTTAATAAAATAAATGATTCACATCTCTAATATCAACAGTAAAAATTCAATTAAATCGACTTGTTTGCTTCAATCAAAGAATTGGTTCGCTGGAATTGCAGCATTCATAATTTTTATATCAATCAATTCATGCGTTGTTATTGAAAATAAATTTTCAAGCGTTGCTCCAGGAATTTGGCGCGCTGTTTTGCAATTGACGCCTAATACTATTTCTCCCAATAAAAAAGGAGAGCCTTTGCCTGAGAAAATGAATATGAAATTTGAGGAAGCTACTGAGGGGGAGCTGCCTTTTCTTTTTGAGGTAAAATATACAAATGATACTTTATTTAAAATTGCCCTCATAAATGGAGACGAACGTATTGAGGTGGCAGAAGAAGACATCACTATTGGGCGCAATAAAGAAACAGGAAAAGATACGATTTTGATTAAATTCCCTGTTTTTGGTTCTTATATCAGAGCCATTTACCGCGAACGTGTTATGGAGGGTGAATGGGTTGTGCCAGCTAAAAGTCTTTCGATTCCATTCATCGCCCATTATGGTCAAAGCCATCGATTTACTACTTTGACGAAAAAACCTACTGCTGATTTAACAGGCAATTGGGAATGTACTTTTGACCTAAACAATGAAAAACCTTACAAAGCCGTAGGAGAATTCAAGCAAAATGGCAATATACTGAGGGGTACATTCCGAACTGAAACGGGGGATTATCGTTTCCTTGATGGCGAAGTGCAAGCAGATAAGTTTTATTTATCTTGTTTTGATGCCTCACATGCTTTTTTATTTGAAGGTAAAATTAAACCCGATGGCTCGCTCAATGGCTTATTTCGCAGTGGCATCATTGGGCAAGAAGTGTGGGAAGCTAAGAAAAATGAGGCTTTCCAACTAAGGGATGCCAATACCCTCACCACTTTAAAAAATGAGAATCAAAATATTGATTTCATATTTCCAAACGCAGAAGGCAAGCCAGTTGGTCTGAAACATTATGCCGGCAAAGTTAAAATCATTCAAATAATGGGTACATGGTGCCCGAATTGTAGGGACGAAACTAATTTTTTAATTGATTACATATCGAAAAATCCGAATAACAATTTAGCCGTTATGGCTTTAGCTTTTGAAAGAAATGCTGATATAGCGGCTACTCAAGTATCTACTTATAAGAAAAAAATGAATATCCCATACGAAATATTGATAGCTGGTACGACTACTAAGAAGGACGATGCAGCCAAAGCACTCCCTTGGTTGAATGCAGTAGTTGCCTATCCTACTATGATATTTGTAGATAAAAAAAATAAAGTTAGGCGCATTCATACTGGTTTTGATGGTCCAGCAACAAGTAAATATGGTAAATTTGAAAAAGATTTTGATATATTAGTAAAAAAAATGTTATCGGAATAATTTTTGTTAAACTCCCTTTTTGATATTAAATTTGTAAAATATTCATTTTCAGAATAAACTGTCGCCACTCAATTTGATAAATCTATAACATTTTTTAAAGTATGACAAAAATTATTCTCGCCTATTGCATTGAAAATCAATTTGTTGCAGCAAAAATTGCCAACGCTCTATCTTCAAAAACGGATATTGAAAAAGTGATTTTCGATAGCGACACTGGTATTGCTTTACTGCAAAAACAAGTGCAAAATAATTCATGGCGAGTTTTACTGTTGGTGAGTGACAATTTTTTGAAATCAGAAAATTGCATGAATAATGCTTTGCATATTTTACAAGATTTAGGCAATCAAAAACGCTTGATGCCCATTATTACTGAGGGGGTGTATTCAAAAGATGGTAACAGTCAATTTTTTAATGTCCCGACTTCATTTGATCGCGTGAGTAATGTTATTCAATATATGAATCATTGGCAGGATAAATATCTTGAATTGCGTCGTATCAAACCCACAAGCGACGAAGACTTTGAGTTTTCCGAAAGAGTGCGGGTTGTAAGAACTATTTCATCTGAAATTGGCGAACTATTGCGATATATGAGAGCAATGGAATATTTTACTTATGACCAATTTGAAGATTCAAATTTCGTTATTTTGTATAGAGCTTTAAGTATGAGTGTGCCTGAAGGGTTGGCTGAAGCTCCTAAAAAGATTGCCGTTTCGCATACTATTTTTCTAAATGAACGCAGGGATAACCATATAAAAATTGTGGAAAATGGCGTGTATCAGCAACCGCATATACAAGTAGAAAAGCCTGAGTTCGTAGAAGAAAAAGTAGCCAATATTGATAATTCTCATTTTACACTCGATGCATTAATTGACGATATTAAAAAAAGTGAAAAAGCTCCTGTGGAATCAACAGGCAATAATGCAGCTCCTAATTTTCATCAAATCATAGATGAAGTGGTCAATGAAGACAGCATTATGGCTGATAGAATTAGCGAAAGTTATGAAGTTTCAGATACGGATGAAATTCAAAATATATTTACTGATGATTCAAAAGAGTCATCTGACCCTGATATAAAAAGCCTGTTTGAAGAGCTTCCTTTAACACCCCCTGATGCAGAGCTTCATGGCGCGAATCGCGCTCATCAGTATTTAAGTACAAGCCCTCTAAATCCCCCTAAAGAGGACTTTTTCCCTATAACGGATATTCAATTGGAAGATGTGCAAGAAGAAGAAACTATAAAAAATGAAGTGAGTCGAATTTTTAATGAAGTAGAAGATACTGATACTGTTTTTGAATTTGAAAACAATACACAACCTATTGATAATCAATCTGTTATGAATCAATTATCTTTAAAAAAAGATACTCTTAATTTACACGGAAATACAGATATTTCTGAAACTGATTCAGTTCAATCAAAGCAAGTTAACTCAATAGAAGATAATAAATCGAAGTTGATGGAGGCAAAAGCGGCTTTGATTAATGATCCTCTTGACAATGATTTGCGATATAATTATGCTTCAGAATTGGTACAACAGCACCGTTATCAAGACACTATTGAACAACTTGAAATCCTAATTGAAAATGACAGAACACATGTAGAAGCGTATATTTTATTAGCTTATGTTGCCGAGCAATCAGGTGATTATCTTTTGAGCCTCAGTTGTTTGGAAAAAGTCACGTTAATATTGCCCACATATCAAGGTATCTTTTACAAATTAGGTATGCTACTCAATGAACATTTTAAAAGTCAAAAAAGGAAGGCGCTGCATTATTTCAAAGAAGCAGTTGCACACGACCCTCAAAATGCGGATGCATACTTTCAACTCGGTAAAATAGAATTGGAACAATCAGCAGATTTCAATAAATCTATAGAGTATTTTCAAAAAGCCATAACCCATAACCCACATCATGCCGATGCTGCCTTCGAATTGGCTAAAGCATATTACGAAATCGGCGATAAAGAACACGCAGCTGTACTCTATTTGCGAGCGCATGAGAGCAATCCCCATTTCAAATCTAAAATAAATGATGAAATTTTCAAATACGAAGTGCCTATACCCGAACCGCTTGTGCAGCCTGTAAATGATAACGGTATGACAGTTCTTATCACAGGAGCCACTTCGGGCATTGGTCGGGCAACGGCTGAAATATTTGCTCAACAAGGTTATCGCCTCATCCTCACAGGCAGACGCGAGGATAGATTGACAGATGTTAAAGAACATTTTGAAAAAGAATTTAATAATAAAAATCAAATCCTGAATTTTGATGTCCGCGATCTCGATTCCGTTAAAAAAGCAGTAGATTCTATAGCAGAAGAGTGGAAAAATGTCGATATTCTCATCAATAATGCCGGTCTAGCGAGCGGTATGTCGCCTATTCATGAAGGCGATATTAATGATTGGGAATTGATGATTGATACTAATATTAAAGGATTGCTGTATATGACAAGGGCGATTGCACCACAGATGGTGGCTCGACGGAAAGGGCATATTATCAATATTTCTTCTATTGCCGGAAAGGAAATTTACCCGATGGGCAATGTTTATATTGCGACTAAACATGCTGTCGATGCACTTACCCGTGCTACGCGCGTTGATTTGCATAAATATAATATCAGAGTCAGTCAAGTATCGCCGGGTGCTGTTGAAGAAACAGAATTTTCTCTCGTCAGATTTCATGGTGATGCTGAAAAAGCAAAGATTTATGAAGAATTTCAACCATTAAAAGCGAGTGATGTAGCAGAATCTATTTATTTCATCGCATCACGCCCCGAATATGTCAATATTCAAGATATTACTTTGATGGGCACTCAACAAGCGGGCGCTAATTGGTATGATAAAAGTGGTAGAAAAGATAGAGCCGTGAAGAGTGAAGAGTGAAAAACTTAAAAAAATCACTCTTCACTTTTCAATATTAATTTTTCAACATTAAAAAACGCTATCCTTACTGACGGGTAGCGTTTTTTTGTTTTAAAAAAATCGCCGACTTTACTGACAAGTATTTTTCAATTTGAAACTAAATGGTATATTTTTCGTAATGATATATAATTATTTTAATGCTTAAATTTCTAAAACAAATATAATCATCGAAGAAAACATACTATTTAATTATGAAGAGATTCGGACTGTTTCTATTTTTACTCGCTTTTAAAGCCTCAACTCTTTTTGCTTTTCAAACAGGCAATTTGACTTCTATCCTCTCGTCATCTGCTAATGATGCCGACAAAATCAAGCAAATCAATGTTTTAGCTACGCGGTTGATTGAAAATAATCAACTGAATGAGGCTGAAACTGCTACTCAAAAAGCCCTTGAGATTGCCAAATCCACTTCTTTCGATTTTGGTAGAGCTGGTGCTTTGGATAATATGGGTTTGATTGCACAATCCCGCTTTGATTATACCAATGCGATGAATTATTTCGTCGAGGCATTGCGTATAAAAGATGGAACGGGCGATAAATTGGGCATTGCTTCTTCTAAAAATCTTATCGGTAAAGTCTTCTTTTTGCAGAGGAATGAGGACAATGCGTTGGCGAATTATCAAGCAGCACTAACGCTTTTGACTAATACGCCTAATAATTTGCCGATATTAGCTGAAACCCATCGCAACCTCGGCGATGTGTTCCTCACTCAAAAACTCTATGGCAAAGCCACTGCTGAATTTGATATTGCTTTAAAAATTTGGGCAGAGGATTTACAAGATTTCAAAAAAGCGGCGAGTATTGCCAATTATTTAGGTAAAACCGTTGCTGATATTGGAGATAATGATGGTGCTTTGACTTATTTTAATGCTTCACTCAATTTTCATCGCAATTTGGAAGATGTGAATGGCATTGCGAATGACTATCTGCAAATATCCAAAATATATAATGCCCTGAATGACAACGACTTAGCTTTAGAAAACGTCGGCAATGCGCTTGCCGCGTTTCAACAAACGAATAATGAGTTCGGCATTGCCAGTGCTTTTAATGTAGCTGGCAAAATTTCATTGAAAGCGAATGACCGCTCGAAAGCGGAAGAAAATTTTGAAAAAAGTGCTGAAATACTGAGGGGTATGACCGTGCAACCGGGCATACCTGAAATTTTCAAATCCCTTGCCGAAGGCTTCGGTGAAATGGGTAATTTCCCAAAAGCATTTACCTATTCTCAAGCCTATTCAGCCAGCAAAGACAGTCTTTTTAATAAAGAAAAAGCAGCATCTTTATTAGAATTAACAACAAAATATGAGTCTCAATTTGCAGTAAAAGAGAAAAATCGTCAACTCTCGGTATTTGAAAAAGAAAAAGCAACGGAGGAGAAGATTAGGTGGTTGTTGATGGGTTTGGTGGGTTTTGCGTTATTGACTATTTATTTTGTCTTAAAGAGTTATCGTCAAAAGAAAAAAGACAATGAAAAATTGACGTCCATGAATGAAACAATTCAAGAACAACATGCCGAAATTGCTCGAAAAAATATCGAAATGAACTTGGCGAATCATGAATTGCAAGATAAAAATAGTCGTCTTGATTATTTGAATTCTCAATTGGTGACTGAAATTTCAGAAAGAGAAAATTCTCAACGGTCGCTTTTCAATAAAGATCATTACCTCGCGCTGATTACTTCAAAAATGCGTCAGCCATTGAATGATATTGTGGGTTTAGCGCAATCTTTAATCAATGAAAAGCCGCGCACCGATCAAAAAGATCATATTCAAAATCTCCAATTTTCAGCTAATAATCTCTTGGTTTTAATCAATGATGTTTTAGATTTCTCTGAAATTGAAGCCAGTAAAATCTCTTTGGAAACGATTGATTTCAGACCGGATGAGGTGATTCAGGAATTGAAAAAAGAAATCAAATCCACACCTGATGTGAGGTATGAATTCAGTATTGATACCCGCATACCTGAAGAAGTCAACGGCGACCCTGCCAAGCTCAATCAGATATTGACATATCTTTTAAAGAATATTAAAAAAGATATGACCAATGGGGTAGTAAAAGCAAATTTAATGCGTAGTGAATTGATTGATAATGAGTTAACGCTAAAAATTGATATTCATGCTATCGGTGATAATGTCAATTTCAAAATTTTGGATATCGCATTTAATAAGCCAACCAATCGAGATGATTTTGATGGGATGGGTGAAGTTGAAATAGAATACATGATTACGCGTCGTTTAGTGGAGCTACAAAATGGCTCAATTCAGGTTTTCCAAACAAAACAGGAAACGGTTGTTACAGTCTTTTTACCTTTTAAAGTGGTCGAAGATGTTGAAAACGCGGAAAATACTGAGGGGTCAGCTCCGCTTTATTATAACAATTATTTGGAAGGCAAACGCATATTAATAGTTGAAGATAATAAAGTGAATCAGATGCTTGTGGTGAGTATGTTGAAGAAAAAAGGTGTTCATGTTGTAGCAGCTAACGATGGCATAGAAGGTTTGGAGGCTTTGCAAAAAGCGAATTTTGATTTGATTTTGATGGATATTCAAATGCCTCGAATGGATGGTTACCATGCTGTGGCAGAAATTAGACGCATGAAAAATCAAACCAAATCAACGCTGCCCATTATTGCCCTCACGGCTTCAGCTTATGTCACTGAAAAAGAAAAGGCGCAGCTATTCGGTATGACTGATCATATTGGCAAACCGTTTTCACCTGAAGAAATGATTGAAAAAATTACGCGCGTATTGATGTCGCACAAAGCAAGTACCGACGATAGTGTAATGCCGCAAGCGGCTACTAAAGAATAAAGAAATTAGTATCTATTTTTTTTGGGGTTTTGACGAGAGGCTATGTTGAAAGTATTGAATTTTTATTCTTTTTAAGAGAATAATTAGGTCTTTACTCTCAATTAGCCTCTTTTTTATTGCTTAAAAATTGATTTTACTGAGGGGTATAATTCACAATTTTCCCATTCAAAAGCTATTTAATTTCATTTATTTCTTTAAATAGTACCTGTTTTGATTTATTGTCTCTATTTTTCGTCCTCATTTCAACAAAACCTGATAAATACCATTTTCAATTATTCACTCACTCACTCCTATAAGTTAAATGTCAGTTCATAAAGATTTAAAACGCATCACAACGCACAATCTTCAAAGCATGAAGGCGAACGGTGAAAAAATATCAATGCTCACTGCCTACGATTTTTCTATGGCACGCATCGTTGACGAAGCTGGTATGGATATTATCCTCGTGGGCGATTCTGCCAGCAATGTGATAGCAGGTCATGAAACGACCCTGCCGATTACGCTCGATCAGATGATTTATCATGCTTCGGCGGTTGTGAGAGCGGTCAAAAGAGCATTGGTTGTCGTTGATTTGCCTTTTGGTTCTTATCAAGGAAATTCAAGATTAGCTTTAGAATCAGCCATTCGGATTATGAAAGAATCGGGCGGACATGCTGTCAAATTGGAAGGCGGTTTTGAGGTTCAAGAGAGTATCAAAAGGATTTTATCAGCTGGCATCCCTGTTATGGGTCATCTTGGATTGGTGCCTCAAAGCATTTATAAATTCGGCACTTACACAGTCCGTGCTAAAGAAGAAGAGGAAGCCAATAGATTGCGTACCGACGCCGTTTTGCTTCAAGAATTAGGTTGTTTTGGAATCGTTTTAGAAAAAATACCGGCTAATTTGGCAAAAGAGGTGACTGAAAGTATTCATATTCCAACTATCGGCATCGGTGCAGGGATGCATTGCGATGGTCAGGTATTGGTTTTGCATGATTTATTGGGCATTACTAAAGAGTTTCAACCGCGCTTTTTGAGGCGTTACATGAATCTTTTTGAGGAAATAAAGACCGCTATTGAACATTACGTTGAAGATATCAAATCAAAAGATTTTCCTAATGAAAAAGAACAATATTAAAAATGATAAAACTTTCTGATGTTTCAACTAAAGCACCCAAGCATCTTGAAAAAGACAACATTAAAGAGAAAACTAAAGAACTTATCAAAAGTATAGGTGATTTACAAAGCGTTCTATATGCCGAAAAAAAACATTCAGTCCTTATTGTTCTTCAAGGCATGGATGGTGCAGGTAAAGATAG
>JAYTON010000026.1:0-9334 GCA_043747725.1 Saprospiraceae bacterium | reverse complement strand
ATGTCGTTGCGCCGGGTGCTGTAAATAGCAATCTTAATGATGATAACACGAATTCTCGGACTTATACAAGTGCCGCTCTATTACCTGTAGAATTGCTTTCATTTGAAGCATCAAAAGGTAATAATTGTGAAGCAAAGCTGCTATGGACATCAGCAGAAGAATCAAAATTCGATTATTATCAGTTAGAAGAAAGTACAGATGGTAAAAACTTTTCTCAATTAGGCAATGTTCAAAAAAGTAAAGGGCGCAACTCCAAGTATGTGCAAATGGCTGAACTTAAAGCATTTAAAGGCGGAAACGTTTATTACAGGCTAAAAATGGTGGACTTAGACAAATCTATACATTATAGCAAAACGGTAGGTGTGCAAAACGATTGTGCAAAAAAAAATAAAAGTACTTTACTGATTACGCCAAACCCTGCCAACAACACCATTCAGGTAAAGGAATTCAGCAGCAAAGGTGTCATGTATATTTATGATATGACAGGTACATTGGTCCTCACGGCGACTATTTCTGAATCTGAAAATCAGCAAATCAATGTTGCTAATTTAACGAGTGGTACTTACTTAGTACAAGTAACATCTAATGAAGGAGTGTTTTACAGCAAACTGGTCAAACAGTAATTAAATAAACAATATTGTTGCGATTGTTATACCTAATAAGTGGAAGGGTTATGTATCAAGATTCAGCAGCCTCAAAAGATGTTATCTCTTTGAATGTTGATAATTGGGCAAAAGGCATTTATATGGTAGAATTGAAAGCAGATGGCACTAATTTGTTACAAAAATTGGTTATTCAATAATTTAATGATGGTGTTTTTCTAAAATAAAAGTCGTCTGGAAAGTAGATTTTCAGACGGCTTTTATCATTCTATCTTTCCCACTCATATCCTTTTTCAATTCAATATTGTTAAAGCCTTTTTCTTGAAGCATCGACACGACTTCATGCGCATTAAATTCATTGCATTCAAAAAATAAAAGCCGTTGCTCTATTGAATTCAAAGGGAAAGACCCGTGTTTTAAAGCAAAATCAGCTATTTTTTCATAAAAAGCTAAGGGATTGTTATCATCAACAAACAGAGCGAGGTGTGGCTCATGGCTCAAAACGTTGTCCTCCATCAAGGCTTTTTCAGCTTGGCGAATATAGGGCGGGTTGCTGATTATAATGTCAAAATGACCGAGTTGAGTCCAATCATTTTCATTTAAAATATCGATCCTTTTAAAATCCACTTGCACATTATTGCGGGCAGCATTGCGCGATGCTGTGATGAGTGCGGATTCGCTGACGTCTATTGCAGTAACATCTAAAGAGGAGTTCTTGATTTTTAAAGTAATCGGAATACAACCGCTGCCGGTGCCAATATCGATAATTTTCAAGGGATTTTCTCTATTTTTCAAGGGATTTATGGTTTCCAAAACCCATTCTACCAACTCTTCAGTTTCAGGTCGAGGTATCAAAACGCTGTTGTTGACTTTGAATTTAATACCATAAAACCAAGCAAAACCCAAAACATACTGAACAGGCACCCCCCTCAGTATTTGAGCCTTTATGGATTCATAATCTTCTTTTAAAAATGATTGAAAAAGCATTTCATCATTCTCATATGTTGATTTCAAATTGAAATAATCTTCAAAAACAAGGCGGGCAATGCTACGGGCTTCCCCTTCACCATACTGAAGGGTGAGATTTTGAACGAGGTCTTGTATGGCGTCTGATATAGTCAATTTAAATTAAAATTAAATTAGCAACTCATTGATTATCAATGTTTTAGCATATTCATCACTTATCATTCATCATTACCTACGAAAGCCTATTTTTATAATCCGCATAATCAAATTTACGCACTAATTTAAATTTATCGTTCTCAGTAATAACACCAATGCTCGGATGCGGCACACCATTAAACATACTCGTTTTCACCATAGTGTAATGAATCATGTCCTCAAAAATGAGGGTATCGCCGACTTGCACTTCATTTTCAAAACTGTAAAAATCCATGTAATCGCCGCTTAAACAACTTGTGCCGCCGATGCGATACAAAAGCCCCCCTGCTCCCAAAGTGGGAGTTTGCATACCAGCCTCCGTTGACGTTGCGTCGTGCTCCCCCTTTGGGGGTTGGGGGGCTGGGTCACTCGCCCCTCGTATGCGCGGGCGATACGGCATTTCAAGCGTATCGGGCATATGTGCCGTAAAACTCACATCGACCATGAGCGTTTTGATGCCATGATTATCGACAATATCCAAGACTTTACTCAATAAAAAACCTGTATCCCAAGCCACGGCACTGCCGGGTTCTAAAACCAATTCAAGGTGCGGATGTCTTTCTCTAAATTCTTTCAACACTTTTATGAGATGCTCCACATCGTAACCCTCGCGCGTCATGAGGTGACCGCCGCCGATGTTGAGCCATTTTATATCTTTTAAAAAATGTCCGAGTTTATGTTCAATGACTCTGAGCAACCCCTCTGTATCTTCAGCACTTGACTCACACAGGCAATGTACGTGAATGCCTTCAATGCCTTCGGGCAAAGTATCGCTTAAATTTTCAATAGCTGTACCCAATCGGCTGCCTGCTTTCCCTGGATTGTATAAATCGGTTTCAACCACTGAAAATTCTGGATTGATGCGCAATCCACAACTGATGGGGTGATTTTTATAGCTTTTTACTGAGGGGTAGTAGCGATGAAATTCACTCACTGAATTAAAGCTTATATGGCTTGAATAGTCCATAATTTTTTTAAAATCATGCGGAAAATAGACTGCTGCGTAGGTATGCGCCAATGTTTTCATTTCTTCAAAACAAAGGCGTGCTTCATGGAGGCTTGAAGCGGTTGCTCCATCCAAATAATGCCGCACCATCGCAAAAGCCGACCACATCGAAAAGCCTTTAAAAGCGACTATAATGCTCACATCTGCTTCAGTTTTCACCCGATTCATCAAAATCAGGTTGCGGCGAAGCAAGTTTTTATCCAAAACGTAGCAAGGCGAAGGTATTTTATTGAGATTCATGTTATCAGACTTCTAAATCAATGTTATGCAATTCATGCCAAGGCAAACCATATTCATTCAGTTTTGCCATAAAAGGATCGGGATTGAGTTGTTCAATATTCCAAACGCCCGCGCCTTGCCACTCGCCCGTGAGCATCATCATCGCGCCAATCATAGCCGGAACGCCCGTTGTATAACTCACGCCTTGCGTACCTGTTTCGTCGAAAGCTGCTTTGTGGCTGCAATTATTATAGACATAATATGTTTTTTCAACACCATTTTTAATGCCTTTTATGCGGCAACCGATGGAAGTCCAACCTGTATAATTTTCACCTAAATCGCCTGGATTGGGTAGCACCGCTTTCAAAAATTCAAGCGGAATAATCTGATGCCCATGAAATTCAATCGGCTCAATACCTGCCATGCCGATGTTTTGAATGACGCGTAAATGAGTTAAATATTCATCCCCAAAGGTCATCCAGAAACGCGCTCTTTTCAGCGTTGGAAAATGCTTAACGATGCTTTCCAATTCCTCATGATAAATAACGTAGCTGCTTTTAGGACCGATTTCAGGGTAATGCAAATCTTTTTTTACGGCAAATGGCGGTATTTCAACCCATTTACCGTTTTCATAAAATTTACCATTTTGAGTAATCTCTCTAATATTAATTTCAGGATTAAAATTAGTAGCAAATGCTTTTCCATGCGAACCTGCGTTGGCATCTACAATATCGAGGTAATGGATTTCATCAAAATGGTGCTTGGCGGCATAAGCGGTGAAAACATTCGTCACGCCCGGGTCGAATCCGCAGCCTAAAACTGCCATCAAATTAGCTGCTTTAAAACGCTCTTGATATGCCCATTGCCAAGAGTATTCGTATTTGGCAACGTCTTTCGGTTCATAATTGGCGGTATCCAAATAATGTACACCTGCATTGAGGCAAGCATCCATAATCGTCAAATCTTGATAGGGCAAAGCAACATTAATGACCATTTTAGGTTGATATTCTTTCAATAATGTCGTCAAAGTCGGTACATCTTCGGCGTCGATACTCACTGTTTTGACATCGACACCATATTTGGCTTTTACGCCTTCTGCTATTTTATCGCACTTGGATTTGGTACGGCTGGCGAGCATTATTTCGCTGAATACTGAGGGGTGTTGTGCGCATTTATGAACAACGACCTGCCCTACGCCACCAGCTCCGATTATTAGAATTTTTGACATGTTATAATATTGTGATTGTTTGATTATGTGATTGCAAGACTACCTATTTGAGTGATTTTCAAAAAGGCGTGCAAAAATAATCGTTTTTACTTGGGAGAGACTGTTTTAGATTATTGTTTTTATTTTTTATCACTCATCAATGCCCAATTCATTCAAAATAAAGGCATATTTTATGGCGACTTCTTGTAGTTTTTCATAGCGTCCAGAAGGTCCGGAATGACCTGTATCAAACATGCATCTGTGGAGGATAGGATGAGTGCCTGTATTATTGTCGCGTAATTTTAAAACCCATTTAGTCGGACTATAAAATGGGACTTGAGTATCGAGTAAGGCACTATTTGTCAATATGGCAGGAAAATTAGTTGGTTTTACATTATCATAAGGTGACCAACCGAGCATATAATCGTAAATTTCCTTATCGCGTGCATCGCCCCACTCATCCCATTCAACAGTTGTTAACGGTAAATCCAAATCGAAAGCATCGGTAATGGCATCCGTCCAAGGCAAATCTGGGGTCAAAACGCGCCACAAATCGGGTCGTTCATTCAAGGCTACTGCTAAAATCAAACCACCTGCACTCATACCATCTCCACAGAGTTTGTCTTTCGCCGCATATTTATTTTCAATCAAATAATCAGCGCAATCAATAAAATCATTGAAAGTATTTCTCTTCTTATTTGTTTTTCCCTCTTCATACCAATGCCGCCCAAGCTCTTGTCCTCCTCGTACATGCGCGATAGCATATACAAATCCTCTATCCAATAAACTGATTATTTCAGATGAAAATTCTGCTTCAAAATTATAGCCGTAAGCACCATAAGCGGTCAAAAGAAGTGGGTTTTTACCTTTTTGATAAAACCGTCCCTTTTTATAAACAATCGAAACAGGTACCTCAACTCCATCGCGGGCTTTGACCCAAAGGCGTTTGGTTTCGTATAGTTTGAGGTCATAATTGTAAATAGTATTTTGTGTTATCAGTGTTTTCTTTTTTGTTTTAATGTCATAACGAAAAGTTGAAATGGGCGTTTTCAACGATTGATAATTGAAACGTATCGAGTCAATTTTCAAATTATCAAAATCCGCTACATAAAACTCTGTATTATAAATGTCTTCTCCAAAATCAACATTTTGCGTTGCTTTCGTTTTTCTATCAATAATATTGATTTTAATCAAACCATTGACTCGATTTTGATAGACAATATAATCATCCAAGATTTCATATTTCATCAATAAAGAGGAGTCGCTGTGAGGAATGACATCTTTCCAATCTGACATATCGGATTTGTCATTGCGAGAAGCTAAGCCAACTGGTGCTTTCGATAATTTAAAGTTATTGGCTTTATAATTATTGAAAATATAAAATTCTTCGTTCAAATAATGATTGGCATAATAAAGCAAATCCTTTTGCCGAGGCTGAATGACTTGACGGGTTAATCGGTTGGGCTTGTCAGCATCTAAATAAGCGACTTCAGTCGAATTGGTACTTTCAGATGTCAAGAATATATACTTTCTACTGCGCGACTTTGACAATGTCAAACAAAAGGTATTATCTGTTTCTTCATAAACCACCATATCATCCTCAAAACGGCTATCCATTTCATGCTTCATAGCTCGATAACCACGTTCTACTTTATCATTTTGTAAGTAAAACAGTGTTTTACTATCATTTGCCCAAAAGAATCCCTCGTTACTGGTAAAACGTTTGCTTTTTTCAACGATTGTATTGGTTTTCAAATCTTTGATGTATAAAGTATAGTTTCTATCGCCGACAGTATCCACTTGATAGGCAATAAAATTATTATCAGGGCTGATTTGAAATTGAGTGAGTTTAAAAACAGTGAAGCCTTTAGCCATTTTATCGACATTCAAAATGATTTCTTCGGGCGCATTCCATGTCTCTTTTTTTCGGCAATAAATAGGATATTCACGCCCCGATTCCAAGCGATTGTAATACCAATAGCCTCGGCTTTTGATGGGTGCACTCCTCACAGTATTCTGCGTTCGCCCCACTAATTCATCCAATAGCGTTTGACGCAACCCCTCAGTATGAGCGAGCATTTTATCAGCATATTTATTTTCAGCTTTAAGAAGATTGATGACATTGGAGTCTTTGGTATTTTTCAACCAAAAATAATCGTCTATGCGGGTATGATTGTGTTCAGTAAAAATTTTACGCTTCTTTTGAGCAATCGGGGGTTTTAAACTGGAGGAATTCGTCTTTGAAAGTATGCCACAACTATTAAAAAACAAAAGCATTAGCACAACGAGGCACAAAGATTTCGATATAAAATCATTGTAAAAGTTGAGCTTAATGGTTTTGAGCATAATTCTGTGAAAAATTGTGAGTTCGATCGGAATTAAATATTTGTTTTAAATTATCGGCTATTTTAGTTTGGATTTAAGCGGTGCAAAAATCATTCATTTTTTTCATATTTTATATATTTTATGCCATAATTCAGTTATTTTTATTGATTTTTTAACACTTGATAATATTTAATCTTTTTAATTTTATTAAAATACAAAAGCGATTGGATATGGTATTCAATCGCTTTTGTTGATACCCCTCAGTCAATGGCTCTATTTTAAGCTTTATACTGAGGGGTAAACTCTTTAGCACAATTATTAAAAGGAGAATTCTAAACTATCACGCCGAGCAAGCCATACAATCTGGATCATCCAAGCTACAAGCATTCGGAAAGTTTTGTTCCTCCAATAAATCCTGTGCCGTCGGTGTTTTGATAGCACTAAAATCTATTTTTACTTGATTCACATCTTCCAAAGTCAAGGTATTCGCTGACATGGCACCTTGAGCTAATATGCCTGAATCAGCAGTTGCAAAACGTTGGTGTTTTGCCGAAAGCGTAAACTTAATCGGATCCACCGCCGGACGGGTTCTCAAATAATACATACCTGTTTTCAAACCTTTTTGCCATGCGTAGAAATGCATGGATGTCAATTTTGTAAATGTGGCATTTTCCATGAAAAGATTCAGCGATTGCGATTGACAAATAAATGCCCCTCTATCCGCCGCCATGTCAATAATGGCTTTCATCGACAATTCCCATGATGTTTTGTACAAATCTTTCAATGAATCGGGCAATCCTTCTATGTTTTGAATAGAACCATTCGCTGCAATGATGATTTCACGCGTCTCTTCATTCCAAATCCCCAAGCGCACAAGGTCAGTCAGCAAATGTTTATTTACCACAATATGCTCGCCGGAGAGGGTTCTGCGCGTATAAATGTTCGTTGTATAAGGCTCAAAGCATTCATTATTGCCCAATATTTGAGAAGTGGAAGCCGTCGGCATCGGTGCAAGTAGCAACGAGTTACGCGCTCCTACTTTCATCACTTTCTCGCGCAAGGCATTCCAATCCCAACGATTCGATGGTTTAATGCCCCACATATCGAATTGAAACTCGCCTTTACTGAGGGGGCTACCCTTGAACGTTTCGTAATGTCCCAACTTCTCTGCTAATTCAACAGACTCTGTCATGGCAGCAAAATACATGGTTTCAAATATATCTTTATTCAATTGACGCGCCTCTATCGAATCGAATGGAAAGCGCATCAAAATAAACGCATCTGCCAAACCCTGCACACCTAATCCAATCGGGCGATGGCGCATATTTGAATACCGCGCTTCTTCAACGGGATAATAATTAATATCAATGACCTTATTCAAGTTGCGAGTCGCCACTCGAGTAATATCAAACAATTTGTTAAAATTAAATTCACCGCGTTTAGCGTCAACAAACTTCGGTAAAGACAACGATGCCAAATTACAAACTGCTACTTCATCTTTAGAAGTATATTCCATAATCTCGGTACAGAGGTTCGACGAGCGAATAGTGCCTAAGTTCTTTTGATTCGACTTTTTATTCGCCGCATCTTTGTACAATATATATGGCGTACCCGTTTCAATTTGTGATTCAAGGATTTTATGCCACAATTCACGGGCTTGAACCGTTTTACGCGCTTTACCTTCGCGCTCGTACCTGTGATACAATTCATCAAACTCACCCCCATAAGTATCAAAAAGCTTCTGCGCTTCATTCGGACAGAACAATGACCACGGTTTATCGTCTTTCACCCGCTCCATAAACAAATCCGGAATCCACATCGCATAGAATAAATCCCGCGCACGCATCTCTTCCTTACCATGATTCTTTTTTAATTCTAAAAATTCAAACACATCTGCATGCCACGGCTCTAAATATACTGCGAATGCACCTTTTCTCTTCCCACCGCCTTGATCAACGTATCGCGCTGTATCATTAAATACCCGCAACATCGGAATAATGCCATTCGATTGTCCGCCCGTGCCTTTGATATATGAACCCGTTGCTCTAACATTGTGAATAGACAAACCAATACCGCCAGCCGATTGCGAAATTTTAGCGCATCTCGACAATGTTTCAAAAATGCCCGAAATAGAATCATCGGTCATCGACAATAAAAAGCAAGAGGATAGCTGCGGTTTAGGCGTACCGGCATTAAATAAGGTCGGTGTGGCATGGATAAACCATTTTTCCGACATCAAATTATAGGTTTCAATCGCCGCGTTAATATCTTCCCCATGAATGCCGACGGATACGCGCATAAATAATTGCTGCGGACGCTCCACGACGATATTTTTCATGCGTAAAAGATAAGACCGCTCCAAAGTTTTGAAACCGAAGTAGTCAAATTCATAATCACGGTCATAAATAATGGCTGAATCCAAACGCTCTTTGTGTTTTTGCACAATTTCGTAGGTCTCTTTTCCAATCAACCCTGCTTTATCGCCCGTTTTGGGGTCAATATAATTGTACAAATCCTTAATACCTTTTGAAAAAGACTTATCCGTATTTTTATGCAAGTTCGATACGGCAATCCGCGCTGCCAAAATCGCATAATCGGGATGTTGAGCAGCCATCGTAGCCGATGTTTCGGCGGCGAGGTTGTCCAGTTCGGTGGTCGTGACGCCATCGTACAAGCCCATGATGACCTTTTTGGCGATTTCCAACGGTTCCACAAGGGGATTCAAGCCGTAGCTCAATTTTTTAATACGCGCCGTGATTTTATCAAAGCTGACATCTTCGCGCTTGCCGGTTCTTTTTATAACTTGCATGGTGT
>JAYTON010000025.1:0-1786 GCA_043747725.1 Saprospiraceae bacterium | reverse complement strand
TGGGAAACAGGCATCGTCACTGAACACCCCGCCGAAGTTGGCATTATTGCTGTTGAGCCGCGCAACAATCAGATTTTTCCACTCACGGTCAGTCTTGAAAGCAAGGGTTTGTGGGGTGGCTTCAAAGGTATGATGCGCTTGGGCATGAAGCATATTTCGCAAGGGACAGACCATTTAATGTTTCTTTTAGTTCTGCTTATGGCTGCGCCTTTGCTGGTGGCTGGTAAGCGTTGGGGAGCGTTTGGCGGTATGCGATATAGCCTTATTCGATTAGTAAAAATCATCACGGCATTCACAATCGGTCACTCCGTCACGCTATTAATTGGGGCTATCGGTTGGGTTAAATTACCAACTCAACCCATTGAAGTCTTGATTGCCTTTTCTATATTTATTTCGGCTATTCATGCCATTCGCCCCATATTTCCTCAAAAAGAAGCCTATGTTGCTATCGGTTTTGGCTTAATTCATGGTTTAGCGTTTGCCAGCACGCTCTCTAATCTGTATTTGCCGACAACTCAAATGGCATTGAGCATTTTGGGTTTTAATATCGGAATTGAGTTGATGCAGCTATCGGTTATGGCACTTATTGTACCTTGGCTGATTATATTGAGTAAAGGTACCTTCTACACGCCGATTAGGATAGGAGGGGCTATATGGGCAGGTGTCGTTGCTATGGCTTGGATGGTGGAACGTATTGTAGGGCAACCGAATGTTATTACTCAATGGAGTTCAAAAATTATTAAACAAGCGCCTAATTTTATTTTACTTTTAGCCTTCATAGCGTTGGTCAGCTATTGGTATGAACTGAATAGGCTTTAATGCTTATTTAATGAAAATACGTTGAAGGACATTCTCTTTATGTCTAAAATAATGTAGTATCACGCCCCCTATATGAGCAAAAAAGAGGACAATCAGCGCATTTGCCATAAACTCATGGACTTCAAATATTTCGCTGTCCACCGTCTTTGGAAAGGCTTGAATATTTTGTTTCCAGACATTTTCAAGCAATCCTGTAGAAATCACGACTGCCAGACCTGATATTCCCAAGGCTAATAAAGCGACATAAAAGAACCTTTGCGCCCACACAATCACGCGGTTGTGCACCGTCCAACCTGTTTCCAAACGAGGCGGTCTTAGTTTTGTAAAAAATAAATAGGCGCGATAAATGGTCATTAAGAAAACTAAAGTACCCACTGCAAAATGGAATTGGTATAAAGCCAATTTATCGGCAGCCACAGTCGTATCTCTCAGTATTTTGCCCGTTGGCACTAAAGCGGCAAGCAATAAAAAACTTGCCCAGTGTATAATTACGACTCGTATATCGTAGCGGGCAGTCATATTATTTTTGATAACGTTCATACTTTTTTAATTTTTCAACTTTTATTTTTAACATAACTTGCAGCAAGTTCAAACTCTGTCCTTTACCCACATCTTTTAATACATTGATTATCAATGAGTTAGAAAGGATATATAACTCCACCATAAATGGTGGAGTTAGTCAAAAAAGATGTGGGTAAAGGACAGAATTTCAAACTTGCTGCAAGTTGATTTACCCCAAAAATCAAACAAAATACCGAGTCTTCCCCGGTATTGCGCAAGCATATTCCCCATTTGCATCAGGCATCACGGGCGGATTGGCGTTCCAATCATACACCGTCGGTTGGATGCTAATATTGGAATTGAGCAATTTATCCCATTCAATCTCTTGACCTGAGTAAGTAGCCATGCGCCCCATGATAGCGGTCAAAGTCGCTTTGGCACCGCGTTCAGCATCCCAAAACTTATA
>JAYTON010000024.1:0-4230 GCA_043747725.1 Saprospiraceae bacterium | reverse complement strand
TAAAAAACGGTTGGCATGGTACTAAAGAACTCGATGGCGGTACGCTTTTCACCCAATTTTCTCATTTTATTGACTTGATGTACTGGTGTTTCGGCGATATTACGAATATTAATGCCCGTTTGAAGGATTTTTCCCATCAAGACTTGACTGATTTTGAGGATTCAGGCTTCGTCAATTTTGATTTTATAGAAGGCGGTTTGGGATGTATCAATTTTTCAACGGCAGTTTGGGATAAAAATTTGGAAAGCAGCATCACCGTTATTGCTGAAAATGGCTCGCTTAAAATAGGGGGTCAATACATGAATAAAGTGGAGTATTGCCACATAAAAGACTACGAAATGCCTGAATTAGCACCCTCCAATCCGCCCAACGACTATGGCGCATACACAGGCTCGGCTGCCAATCACCACTATATTATCGAAAATGTGGTCAATGTACTGAGGGGGTCATCCAGCATCACGACCAATGCTCTTGAAGGAATGAAAGTAGTAGATATTATTGAACGTATTTATCAATAGATGTTATGCCTTCCGAAGGAATGCCCTTGGCAGAACGCATCTCTTAGAGAGAAAAAAGACATTAGATATTAGATTATGATACCATTTTTAAGTTTAAAACAGGTTAATGCTGTCTATGAGGCAGAGCTTTACGAAGCATTTAAAGAAGTAATGGACAGCGGTTGGTACATTATGGGCAATAAACTCAAGCAATTTGAGCAGGAATATGCCAATTTCAACCAAACAAAATATGCTATCGGCGTGGGCAATGGCTTGGATGCTTTAGCCCTTAGTTTGAAAGCTTTGAATATTGGCGAAGGCGATGAAGTCATCGTGCCGTCTAATACCTATATTGCTTCTTGGCTGGCTGTTTCTTACGAACATGCTACGCCGATTATGGTTGAACCCCGCTTGGAAACGTACAATATCAACCCTGATTTGATAGAAGAAAAAATCACTTCACGCACCAAAGCCATCATGCCCGTCAACCTATACGGTCAAGCTGCAGAGTTGGATAAAATAGAGAAAATTGCTCAGAAATATAACCTTTTAGTAGTTGAAGACAATGCTCAATCGCAAGGAGCACTTTGCGCTGGACGCCTTGCAGGGTCATATGGCGACATCAATGGTACCAGTTTTTACCCTGGTAAAAACCTTGGCGCTTTAGGCGATGCGGGAGCGATTACGACTAATGATGAAGACCTCGCCAACAAAGTGATTTCATTGCGCAATTATGGTTCAATGAAAAAATATTACAACGATGAAAAAGGCTATAATTCTCGTTTGGATGAAATGCAAGCCGCTTTTTTATCGGTCAAATTGAAGTATTTAATCCAAGATAATGCTGCGCGCAATCAAGTAGCGGCTTGGTACACCGAAATACTGAGGGGGGTCGGCGATATTGTTTTGCCTGTTGTCGCTGAAAATTGTACGTCCGTTTATCACGTGTACATGATTCGCACGCATCAGCGCAACGCTTTGCAAGAGTATTTGCATAAAAACGGTATCGGAACGGTTATCCACTACCCTATCCCACCCCATTTGCAAAAAGCCTATCAAGATTTGAATTACAAAAAAGGCGCATTTCCATTAGCGGAAGAAATAGCGGACACGTGTATTAGTTTGCCGATGTCTCCTATTTTGACACAATCGGAAGTGGGGCAAGTGGCCGAGTGTATCAAAGATTTTTTCAAAAAGTAGGTGGTGCGATAACTTTACGAGGGTTCCAAACCCTCGTAAAGTTGTTATGAGTGAACAAGAATGAATTAAATCAGCCTTTTCATTATTTCCGCATTTCTGTATTTCATTATTAACAGATTTCTGTAAAATATTATAACTCATTGATAATCAAGTATTTATACTGTCACTCTAATCAAAAACATGAATAGCATTCAAGCAAAACTCATTTCTCTTCCTAAAATATCCGACAAAAGAGGCAGCCTCTCTTTTGCTGAAAGTCATAAGCATTTGCCGTTTGATATAAAACGGGTGTTCTATTTATACGATATTGCAGAGGGTGAAACACGCGGGGCACATGCCCACAAAGAGTGCCATCAATTTTTAATTGCGCTCAATGGTAGTTTTGATGTGCAGGTGGATGATGGCGATAAAAAGGAAGTATTTCATTTGACTGAGCCACACGTCGGCTTGCATATTCCGCCCATGCTGTGGGCAACTGAGTTAAATTTTTCGCAAGGGGCTATCTGCCTCGTTTTTGCTTCCCTATCCTACGATGAAAGCGATTATATTCGTGATTATGCTGATTTTATAGAGGAAATTGCTTTGTAATGGGGTGATTTTATTCTTTCGGTTCTGTGCTTTCAGGCAGTTTATCTATTTTCTCACCTTTCAGATGCAAATAGTTTTTATCAGAAACCACTTTTTCACCAGTGGCTATTTCTACCCTTTCTCTCGCTTCGCCTGCCGTTTTACCACCTTTTGCTGCTGCTTCGTGATTATCTTCATAGCCTTGTGCATTCTGATTGACTGCAATAACACGCGTCGTTTCTTCACCTAAAGCCGTTAAAATCAGCTCTAAAGGGGTCATGTGGTCACGTAAATTTTGACTGGGTTTCTCTAAACCTTTGAGTTTTTTATGTTCAGTAGGATTCAAACCAAAAGTCCCTTTGGCAATAGTAGCGGTTAAAATCGAAAATTCTCGATTGTCAACCACTCCCCTATTTTTCCATTCGTCTGTTAATTGTTTACGCGTATCAATCGTCTGCATCCGTCTCAAAATCCATTCATCTGTATAACCTTTTGCTCTATAAATTTCAGCTTGCCTTTCCGAAAGCAATTCAGGATTTTCTGTTTCGTCTATCGTCCGTTTACCTTGCTCGGCTAACCATAGCTTTAGTGGCTCTGCTTTCGGCGAAGGTACAGACATGACGATGCGGAACACCCCCTCAGTATTGGCGCAATCTGTAGGGTATGTTTTCCCGTTTGCTCTCGCCAAGCTGAATCTTTTACAAAATGTAAAAGATTCATTTTCTCTTTTTTTAAGTGCTGACCAATAGACAGACGGGTTGCTGCTCTCAGTCAAAACTTCGATAATGTCAATTACAGAAAAGTACCATTGCTCTTCATGCCATACTTTTCTAATTTCTTTACCTTCAAAAGAAGGGACTATGCTTGAGTTTTCCATTTTATAGATTTAAGAAACAAAAGTATTTATAAAAGCTTTAAAAAACAATTAGAAAAAAACACCTAATATCTTAGGAAAAATTTTCTAATTCAATAAAATTTCTTAACTTTCTTTTTTTTAATCATAAAACTCTCCTGCTAATTATGGAAAGACTCCGTGTATTAAAATCCAATAAAAATGCTCGTGGCACTGTGGCATGCGATAATACCACGATGCATCTCCTCCAAGCCAATGATTTTGTTGCCGAAGCTATTCGTAAAGAGATGAAGCAACGCAATATTTTGATGATTAATATTACATCCTCCGCAGGCAGTGGCAAAACGACTTTGATACAGGAAACAGTAAAGCACCTTAAAGACAAGATAAATATCGCTGTACTTGTAGGCGATCTTGAAACGGAGCGCGACGCTGACCGTATTCGGCAAGTCGGCGGCAATGCTTTGCAAATCGTGACGGGCGGCATTTGCCACCTCGAAGCGCAAATGATTTGGCAAGCTATGCAAAGTATCAACCTTGAAGGTGTGGAATTGCTTTTTGTTGAAAATGTCGGCAATCTTGTTTGCCCAGCGTCATTTGATTTGGGTGAAGATTACCGAGTGACTTTAATCGCTTCTACGGAGGGGGATGACAAGCCGAAAAAATACCCGCGCATGTTCCTAACGAGTGAATTAATGCTGATTTCAAAGGCGGATTTGCTGCCTTATGTGCCATTTTCGATAGAAGCCGTTACGAAAGATGCCCTTGAAGTGAACCCTAAAATTGAGGTTTTGACGATTTCAAGCACTTCGGGCGAGGGGATTGATAAATGGTTTGAGTGGTTGATGGAGCGCGTCGAGGAAAAGAAAATGGAAGCCGCAGCTGCAGCATGACCATGCATACCTTTCATATACACATACGCGGACAAGTGCAAGGCGTGGGCTTTCGTCCATACGTTTTTCGATTGGCAGAACAGTTTTTACTGAGGGGGTGGGTCAATAATGCTCTTGATGGTGTACATATCGAATTCACGACTAATCAAACAATTGCACTTGATTTTTATGAAAAATTGCTTGAAAATGCGCCTGTTTTATCAAAAATAACCCATTCGAG
>JAYTON010000023.1:0-6624 GCA_043747725.1 Saprospiraceae bacterium | reverse complement strand
CCTCATCGGAAGCAAGTGTTGAATATTCTAACAAAGCTGCAATGAGGCTTTCCATCCTTTTGACACCCATCACAACGAAGTTCATATACTCGCTCGATTCTGGTGGTAATAATTGTGTGTATTTTCTATTAATAATACTTACAAAACCACTGATACTCCTCAAAGGCTCTTTTAAATCATGCGCTGAAGCATAAGCAAATTGTTGTAAAACCTCATTAGATTTTTCCAAGCGACTATTTTTCAATAGTATTTCAATATTTTTTTGAGATAAAATAGCATTGTTTTTATTCTTTTGTTTGATATAAAAAACAGAAAACATAAACACAGCGCACAATAAAATAGATACTAAAAAAAGGACTATTCGGTTTTGGCTCAAATTGAGTGCTTGAATTTCTTTTTCACTTTTTGCTACATTGAGCTTATGTTCAGCTTCTGCTTTGCCCATATCAAATTTATATTGGGCTTCCGCAATACGCCTTATTTTATCACCATTAAAAATTGAATCTTCATAAATTTTAGCTATTTTCATGTGTTTCAGCGCTCTTTTCCCATCTCCCAGTTGTTGATAGACATCCACTAATCCTCTATTTGTTTTTTGAATTAAATCAATAAAACCTTTATTTGATGCCAAATTAAGGCTTTTATTGAAAGCACTTGCCGCCTCTGATGGTCGTTTAGTTTTCAAATAAAAATTACCAATCGAAAAATATAAATTAGGCTGTTCATAAAAATCAAAATAACTGCTGTATTCAAAGCATCTTTTGAAAGTCTTTTCAGCATTATCATATTGTTCCATGTGGGTATAAACATCCGCCATTAAGCCCAAAGTTTGCGCTATCATAGCTTTATTATTGAGTTGTTCACAATATTTTAATGCCTTTTGGTGGTATAAAATCGCCTCCCTGTATTTTTTTTCAGCATTTAAAGCCTTGCCATAGATATTTGAAATATGAGCAATACGCATGGTATCTTTGAGACTAAAAGCTAAATCATATCCTTTTTCAAGAGAATTATAAGCTAATCTATAATTTTTCGATTGCGTATAGACAGTTGCAATATTGACAAATGCAGAAATGACCCCCTCAGTATTTTTTCTTTTTTCTGCTATTTCTTTTGACTGTAAATGGTAGTCAATTGCTTTATCAAAATCGCCCAATGCACCATTCAATGTACCCAAACCCGAATAAACAAACTCGACTATTTCTAAATCATTCACTTTATAAGCTAAATCCAAGGTGCGTTGATAGTAATCTTTGGTAACATCATATTTTGACAATTTTTTATTGATAATTGCCCAATCCAGATAAATATCTAATTTGAGATTGACAGATACTAAATTTTGCATTGCTAAGGCTTTCTCATAGCATGAATATGCATCTGTCAAACGATTATTTTCTTCATAAATATTGCCTTGAGTTCGATAGACACTAAATATAAGTTTGCTTTCTTTAAGGGCAAGTGCTAAATTAAGTGCAATTTGGGCTTCTGAAATAGCCTGTGGAAAGTTTTTTAATGAATTATTTTGTGCGGATATTAGAATATTTCTTAGATTAGTAGAATCTTTTTGGAAATCAATAGTGCTACACCTTTGCTCTTCCATGTTCATGAAAAAGAAGAAAGTAATGAGTAAAAAGCGATAATGAATAGTAGAATTGCAAACAAGCATTATTGTTCAAGAATTTTGGGTGTCTAAAATAAAAATAGAACTTCAAAAAAGAGACCATTTTTGAAGTTCTATATAATCCAATATATCTGCTTTCGTACTAAACTAATAAAGAAAATTTTGACAAATGTCATTTACCTTATTAGCATATACAGCGTTTTGGGTCAGCGACAGTACCACATCCACCTTTGATAGCAGCTAATTTTTCATTTGATAATTTTTCTCCTTTTGTTAAGAGATTTTTCAAGTCTTGAATAGAATTTTTCATTGTCTAAGTTTTTTAATTAGTTAAAAATTGTTTTTATTAATTCGTTTAAACTAAAATACAGTAAAACGCCTTGTTTTTTTGAATTAAACTTTTTGCTTTGACTGTTACACAAAAGTAAACTCAACTCAAGTTGAATTTTTGATAAAAAATGTTTTTTTCGTGACATACTCTATTCTCCATATTAAAATTTAAACATCTCTACATTCTATTGATAACCAAATCGTACAAATATTACTATTAATATTTAAAAATAAATTAAATGACTTAAATCCGTACGACCCTTTTTCCTTCATTATTTTAATGATGATGCATACAGTTGAAATGTCAAATTTGGACTCACTGGCTTTAATCAAAGAGATTATTACTTTTGCGATGCATGAAATGCAAAATACTGAGGGGTACGAATGTGTAGGTGGACAGGGCAATAGAGCTTATTTCAGTGAAATAGTGATGACATTGGTTGATAAAATGTGATAAAGTGTAGATTGCTGCTTCAATAAGTGTATTTTTGCGCGGCAATTAGATTCTCAGTAAATAGATTGAAATATCTAATATCTCAGGTCTAAACATCTAATGTCTATTTTATTATCAAACATAAAAAGAAAATCACTCTATGAATTTAGATTTTGCAGGAAAAAAAGTCCTCGTACGCGTGGATTTTAATGTCCCACTTGACAAAAAAACGCTCGCTATCACGGACGATACGCGCATGAGAGCGGCTGTACCCACCATCAAAACCATCCTTGAAAAAGGCGGTGCCGTCATTTTGATGAGCCATTTGGACAGACCTTTAAAGAAATTGAAGGAAGATGGTTCGATTGATGTGGATCGTTTTACTTTGAAAAACTTGATTAATCATTTGAGCGAATTATTGGGTTGCCCGATTCAATTTGCCAGTGATTGCTTGGGTTCGGAAGCGGCAACGAAATCGGCAGCCTTGAAATCAGGCGAAGTATTATTGCTTGAAAACACCCGTTTTCACAAAGGTGAAGAGAAAGGCGACATGAAAATGGCAGAACAGCTATCGAAGCTCGGCGATATATACGTCAATGATGCCTTCGGAACTGCCCATCGCGACCATGCTTCTACAGCAACAATGGCGCGTTTTTTCGATAAAAATCATAAAACATTCGGCTTTTTGATGCAATCAGAGATTGATAATGCAGAAAAAGTGCTGAATAATCCTGCTCGCCCTTATACGGCTATCATCGGCGGTGCAAAAGTGAGTGATAAGATTTTGATTATTGAAAAATTGGTCGAAATTGTTGATAACCTCATTATCGGCGGCGGCATGGCATATACATTTATGAAAGCGATGGGCGGTACTGTCGGCAATTCTCTTTGCGAAGATGATCGCCTCGACAATGCCCGTGGACTTATAGAACGTGCTAAAGCAAAAGGCATCAACATCTTACTACCCGAAGACAGTTTGGCGGCTGATAAATTTGATGCGGCAGCGAATACTCAAATCGTCGCCAGCAATAATATTCCTGATGGTTGGATGGGTTTGGATATTGGTGAAAAAGCGGAAAAAGCCTTTAAAAATACCATTTTAGCGTCGAAAACGATTCTTTGGAATGGTCCGATGGGCGTTTTTGAAATGGAAAAATTCGCAGGTGGCACGAAGGCGATCGCTTTGGCAGTAGCAGAAGCGACTAAATCGGGCGCATTTTCTCTTGTTGGCGGTGGCGATTCAGTGGCGGCGGTGACTCAAATGGGTTTGGAAAATGCAGTGAGTTATGTCTCGACAGGTGGTGGTGCGATGTTAGAATTTTTAGAAGGAAAAGAATTGCCGGGTATTGCAGCTATAAAAAATTAGGAGTTAGGAATTAAATGAATTAAAAATTAGGAATGGGAAATTAGGAATTGAATGCTTCAATTCATTGATTATCAATTAGTTACAATAATATTAGCATTCATTTTATTTAAATGTTATTTGCATAAGAATATTTAAAAAGAAAGTCGTTGTAAATCACAACGACTTTTTTAATTTTGGAGAAAATAGTTTGCTATGAAGCCGAAAATACTGAGGGGGTAAGTCGGTAAACTAAAATTATGTATATTTATTTACATTCCCCCCCTGCCCCCGAAGGGGAGTTCATTGTGAAATAGTGTTAAAATAGAGTTTTAATTTTGACTATTATTGAGTAGTACTCCCCCTTCGGGGGCAGGGGGAAACTTAGAATTTAGATTTCTGAAAACAAAATACAGTTTCAACAATAGACAACCAATTTAAAAAAGTAAAATGAAAAACAACCTCTTTGTGTTATTCTCCTTTATCCTACTTAGCCAAACGGCAAATACTCAAAATATTCAAATTGATGTGGATGTTTTAGCCAATCGAAAGCTTGTTTCACCTTATTTATATGGTCGGAACAACTCATTATCAAGCAATTTATTGACCAATGACCCTAATACCGTCGTGAATTGGCAATATTTGAAGGAGGCAGGTGTCACCATATTTAGAGACAACGGCGGCAATAATAGCACTAAATACAATTGGCATAGAAAAATATCGAGCCATCCAGACTGGTATAATAACGTGTATCCGAGTAATTGGGATTTTGCAGCCAAAGCCTTACAGCAGAATATACCCTCTGCGCAAGCGATTTGGGCTTTTCAACTGGTAGGAAAAGCAGCGAAAACCAATACCAATAATTTTGATGATTGGGCTTATAATCGCTCCAATTGGTGGACGGGCGTCAATCAAAATTTGGCTGGCGGTGGTCAAGCCAATACGGCGGGTGGCAACAAAGCGACTAAAGAAGGCAATCCATCACTTTATTTAGAAGACTGGCCCGCCGATTCTACGGTGGGCATACTCGATAATTGGTTTAAATCGGGCAGCGTGGGTATTGATTCTACAAAAGTTCGCTATTGGGATATGGACAACGAGCCTGAGATTTGGAGCGGCACGCACGACGATGTGATGCCTATTCAAACGCCTGCAGAAGATTTTATGCAGCGGTATTTCAGTGTGGCTAAAAAAGCCCGCGCTAAATTCCCCAATATCAAATTATTAGGTCCAGTGCCAGCCAATGAATGGCAATGGTTTAACTATAAAAACGATGCTATATTAGATATCAACGGTATAAAATATACATGGCTTGAGTTTTTTATCAAGCGCATAGCCGAAGAACAGCAGCGCACGGGCATTCGTTTGCTCGATATGATTGATATTCATTATTATCCGAGTAGCACCAATGCGGCTGACATTGTACAATATCACCGTGTTTTTTTTGATAGAACATATGTTTATCCAGAGGCAAACGGCGTCAAAAGGATAGGCGGCGGTTGGGATGCAAGCCAAAACAAAGAGTACGTTTTTGCTCGATGTCAAGAGTGGTTGGAGAAATATATGGGGCACAATCATGGTGTCACTTTGGGCATGACTGAAACGGGTATCAGTAGCGCAAATTCGCCCAGCGTGACCTCAGTTTGGTATGCCTCGATGATGGGGGAATTTATGCGGCAGGGCATTGAGATTTTCACCCCGTGGAGTTGGCAAACAGGCATGTGGGAAACACTGCATTTATTCAGCCGATACAATAAACCGACACTCACGGAAGCTATTTCGACTAATGAAGAAACCGTTTCGGCATACAGCACCATCAGCAACAGCAACGATTCATTGACCATTATGCTGGTGAATAAATCGCTTAATAGTACTCAAAACATCACTTTACGCTTGAAAAACTACGTTCCTTCAAGCAATAATATAGAAACACTCACGCTGAATAGTTTGCCGACTACTGAAACTTTTATTTCACATACTCAAAATGCTTTGAAAAAAAGTATGATTACTGCAACAGGTAATATACTTGTAATCTCACTGCCGCCCATGTCCGTAACAGCACTTTTGATGAATGGAAAACAAGGCGCAACGCCGACATCTGAGGTCAATAATTCGCTTAAATACCGCATTTATCCCAACCCTGCTACTGATAATTTGACTTTAGAAATAGATAAAACGGAGGGCAATATTCAACTGTTTTTAATTGATATTTTGGGCAAAGCCATACCCCTCAGTATAGCGGCTCAAAATTCAACAATTCTGAATAAACAGGAAGTAACCGTCTCATTAAAGCCTTATCAATTGTCATCGGGTTTGTATTTTATAAAGGTACAATCTGAAAAGGGTAATATCTCAGCACCATTTTATTTGAATAAACCCTGATTTTTGAAATTTATATTTATAAGTCCTTTATATTTAAAAAGCCTTTTATATTTTTGAAAAAAATTACTATTAACCAAATCACTTAATTACCATAAAATGAACCCACTATTTGGCTTTGACCTAGGCGGCACTAAAATCGAAGGGGCTGTTATCAAATCAAAAGATGACCCCTCAGTATTGGCGCGCTTTCGCGTACCGACTGAAAAAGAAGGCGGTTATGAACACATCATGGGGCAAATCGCTAAGGTTTTAGCGGTGCTTGAAAAGGAATCAGGCGTGAAAGCCGAACGCATCGGCATCGGTACGCCCGGCAGCTATGACCCTCAAACAGGCATCCATAAAAATTCCAATACCACCTGCCTCAACGGTATGCCGTTTAAATTGGACTTAGCGGAATACTTGAAAATACCCGTCAACATGGCGAATGATGCCAACTGCTTTGCAGTCGCTGAGGCAAATATTGGCGCTGTACGCGATGTGCTGCCCAATGCAGGTGTGGTGTTTGGGGTTATCTTA
>JAYTON010000022.1:0-5648 GCA_043747725.1 Saprospiraceae bacterium | reverse complement strand
AAATTTCTCTACCGGAAAATCTTTTGTATAGCCGTAACCACCGAATATTTGCACTGCTTCGTTGCTCGCCCAAACGGCTACTTCCGAAGCGTAATATTTCGCCATCGCGGCTTCTTTCGTCATTTTTTTACCTTTATTTTTCAAATCTGCGGCTTGGCGAGTGAGTAACTCTGCTGCTTGGATACGTGTTGCCATATCTGCTAATTTGAAGCTGATGGCTTGAAAATTTGAAATCGGTTGACCGAATTGATGCCGTTCTTTGGAGTATTTCACCGCCGCTTCGTACGCGCCTTTCGCAATGCCCAACGATAGGGAGGCAATAGAAATGCGTCCACCATCTAATACTTTCATGGCTTGTACAAAACCTTCTCCCTGCTCACCCAGCATTTGACTTTTATGTACCCGACAATTGTCGAAAACCATTTCAGCCGTTTCGCTGGCTCTCATACCGAGTTTGTTTTCTTTTTTGCCCGCTGAGAACCCCTCAGTACCGCGCTCCACGACGAAGGTAGTAATGCCGCGCGAGTCTAAAGGCTCGCCTGTCCGAGCCAAAACCACTGCAACATGACCTGATTTGCCATGTGTAATCCAATTTTTTGTACCGTTAATAATCCAATAATCACCATCTTGAACGGCAGCGCAGGTCATGCGCATGGCATCAGAGCCTGTATTCGCTTCCGTCAAACCCCACGCGCCTATCCACTCACCACTGGCGAGTTTGGGCAACCACCGATGGCGTTGTTCTTCATTCGCGAACATGTATATGTGATTGGTACACAATGAGTTATGTGCGGCTACGCTCAAACCGATAGAGCCACAAACCTTCGCAATTTCTTCAATAACGGTCACGTAAGCCTGATAATCAAGCCCTGCGCCACCATATTCTTCGGGTACAAGCACACCCAGAAAGCCATGTTTACCCAAATTATGCATCATTTCGATAGGGAATATTTGGGTTTCGTCCCATTCCATCACGTATGGGCGGATGTGGGTTTCTGCAAAATCACGCGCGGATTGGCGAATGAGTTCAAGGCTTTCGATAGAGGATTCAATAGGAGTCAAAACGTCATTCATTTTTAAAAATAGGTAATAAAATGAGCTTAAAATGTAGCGAAATATAATTTGGACTTTATTTAAAATAACAACGCAAAGATATGAAATTTGTTCTTCAAAATTGAGGGCAGTTTTTTACCTTAAAATTTAATTTTGAAAATTATTTTATTCCCAATTTTTATTTTTAAATTTACCTTTATTTTGAAGATAAATTTCAATCAAACCTATAATTAAAATTAAAAATACTGAGGGGTGTTTGTTTTATCCTATGAAAATTAAAAATTGTACATCTTTTAAATCCAATTTAGAAATGAAAAAACAACTACTTATTGCTTGCTTTTTAGCATTATTTTTTACTCAAAATTCTTTTGCTCAAGGTGAAAAAGATCGGCTTGCCATTTCAAATCTGATGGATAAACAAGCAATAGACTGGACGGCTGGCAACATCGAGGCTTTTATGCAAGGCTATTGGCATTCCGATTCGCTGATGTTCATCGGCAGCAAAGGCATTACTTATGGTTGGCAACAAACGTTCGACAATTATAAAAAAAATTACCCCGACCGCGCTACGATGGGTGCGCTGAAATTCGATATTTTAAAAATGGATTTTCACTCAAAAAATACCTGCTGGCTGCTCGGCAAATGGCATCTGACGCGCCCTGAAAAAGGCGATGTTGGCGGCTACTTCACCCTCATTTTTAAGAAAATAAAGGGTCAATGGCTGATTGTGAGCGACCACACGAGTTAATAATTGAGAATTGAAAGTTGAGAATTGAAAATTTGGACATGCCCGAAAATACTTCACAAAAAAGGAGTTGAAAGTTGAGAATTTGGGCGATGAATTTTTCAATTCTCAATTCTCAATTCAATAGCCGTATTTTTCTTTCCAAAGCTGCCTCATACGCTCTTTGATGGCATTTTCAGCCCCATTTACTGAGGGGGTAAAAAATGCAGTGCCTTCTATTTCCTTGGGTAAAAACTCTTGATGGGCGAAATTATTTTCAAAATCATGGGCATATTGATAGCCTTTGCCGTAGTTGAGGTCTTTCATCAATTTAGTAGGGGCGTTACGAATCGGTAACGGAATGCTCAAATTGCCCGTCTCTCGCACCTTGCCCAAAGCTTTTTCAATAGCCATATATGCGGAATTGCTCTTGGGTGAAGTGGCTAAATAAATAGCACATTGGCTCAAAATAATACGCGCTTCTGGCATACCGACCTGATGAACGGCTTGAAAAGTAGTGGTCGCCATCAAGAGCGCATTGGCGTTCGCCAAACCTATATCTTCCGACGCCAAAATCACCATGCGCCGAGCGATAAACAGAATATCCTCTCCCCCTTCGAGCATCCGTGCGAGGTAATAAACAGCGGCATTGGGGTCGCTACCTCTGATAGATTTGATGAAAGCGGAAATAATATCGTAGTGCTGCTCGCCCGTTTTGTCGTAGCGAACGATGTTTTGTTGGACAATATTGATGACCATATCATTGGTGATTGCCGCGCTATCGCTCATCATACCCCCCTCAGTAGTTGTGCTATTTTCAATGACGTTAGTAGTGAATTCAGCGACTAATTCCAAAATATTTAGCAGCTTTCGCGCATCGCCGCCGCTGAGTTGGAGCATGGCGTCGTATTCCTTGATGTTTATTTTTTTTTCTTTTAAAAATTCATCTTTTTCAAGGGCAATTTTAATTAATTGCATTAAATCATCTTTCTCTAATTCTTTCAAAACATAGACTTGACACCGAGAAAGCAAGGCGGGAATCACCTCAAACGACGGGTTTTCGGTAGTCGCCCCTATCAAAGTGACAATGCCTTTTTCAACTGCACCGAGCAACGAATCCTGTTGCGATTTTGAAAAACGATGGATTTCATCAATAAAAAGTATGGGATTAGGCGCATTGAAGAATTGCTTACGCCGCGCCTCTTCTATCGTTTCTCGAATATCTTTCACGCCGCTGTTGATGGCAGATAATTGAAAAAAAGGGCGTTTTAATTGGTTCGCAATGATATTTGCTAAAGTCGTTTTGCCTACGCCAGGAGGTCCCCACAGTATCATCGAAGGGATGCGACCCGTCTCAATTGTTCGGCGCAAGACGGCATTTTCACCAACCAAATGTTTTTGACCGATGTAGTCATCGAGCGTTGTGGGGCGTAGGCGTTCGGCGAGTGGTTGCATAGCTTTTTATGATTAATATTTTAATTGAAAAATTTTATAAGTAATTGAAAATCAATAATTTATAAAATTTCTTACTTTTCAATTCTCAATTTTCAATTAATAAAATTACACCTTTAAGAATATGCCTTTCCGATAAAACAGCCAGACAATTGCCCAACAAAAAAGCATATAACTCAGAGCAAAAAGGAACGATGCTATCTCCGTTTTACCAGCCCATGAGACGAATAGAGTATTGTAAATGGCTTCTTGTGCATTGATGGTTTTGCCCGAAGCATCGGTTGTCTGAATCATGAATAATATAGTGATGAGCAATTCCGAAACCATATAGCCGAGTATGGCATTGGTGCCAAATATTTTGAAAAATTTACCCCAATTTTGAATGCCTTTTACATCGACCAAATAATAGCAGAGTGTAAAAATGGACATTGATAAACCGCCAGCCAATAAAACATACGAACTCGTCCATAGTTTTTTATTGATTGGAAATACCAAATTCCAAATCAAAGCTGCTGTAACCAGTAGAATGCTCCAAAGTGCTAATTGCTTGATTATCAGCATTTTATCTTCAGTTTTGCCAGTAAAACCACCGACTAAATAGCCAATTAAAAAAGTAACCAAAGCGGGCATGGTGCTCAGTAAGCCCTCGGGATCAAATGCGATGCCTTCGCCATGATAGAGATGCCCTTCGCCGAAAAGCCATAAATCGAGCTTTTGACCGGCATTGCCCGTCATGGTTAAATCGCCAAAAGCCAATAAAATAGCCCAATATACGAGCAATAAAGTAACACTTAATCCAACAATTTGTTTAGTATTTAAAATTAAACACAGCACGCTGCCGATGCCATAACACAAAGCGATGCGTTGCAAAACGCCCAAAATACGCCAAGTACTGAGGGGGTGTCCGATAAACGGAAACGCATATAAACCCACGCCCAAAAGAAAAATAATGAGTGCGCGTTTGGCTATTTTCATGAACAAATCAACCGTTAAAATATGATTGTATTGCTTGTAAGAAAACCACGACGACACACCTGTAATGAAAACAAAAGATGGAAACACCAAGTCCGTAGGAGTGAAGCCATGCCAGGCAGCGTGTTGAAGCGGTGCAAAAGAAGGCGAGCCTCCGGCGGTGTTGACAATAATCATAAACGCAATGGTGATGCCTCGAAATATATCGAGTGATTGTAAGCGGTTTTTCATTTTGTTAATTTTAAATTATTTATAACTCATTGATTATCAATATTTTACCAGCTTAAAATGCAGACATTTTTAAGTTTTCAATGTACTTATAAGCTGATCCAGTATTGAGCAAAACGACTGTTTCATGCTCTGAAATCCAACCTTTCGCGAAGAGTTTTTTCAAGGCTATCCATGTCGCCGCGCCTTCGGGTGCAACGAACAACCCCTCAGTACGGGCAATGTCATGAGTGCCTTCGAGCATTTCTTCATCAGTGATTCGGATGGCTGTACCATTGCTTTCTTTCAGCACTTTGAGCATCCATTTATCGCCAAACGGGGCAGGCACACGCAAGCCGTTGGCAATGGTTTCATCAGGATTTTCGACGGGCATTGCGGCATCCAGACCTTGTTCAAAAGCATCCACAATTGGTGAACAGCCTTGCACTTGCACACACACCATGCGCGTGGGAATATGGTCAATCCAACCCAATTGCAACATTTCATTAAACGCTTTCCAAATGCCAATAAGCCCTGTTCCGCCACCTGCAGGGTAAATAATGATATCGGGTAGTTGCCAATTGAGTTGCTCGGCGATTTCGTAACCCATCGTTTTTTTTCCTTCAAGCCTATAGGGTTCTTTTAAAGTAGATATGTCAAACCATTGATTATCAACGTTTTGTGAAGCCATTGCTTTGCCGCAATCTCGAATAGAGCCTTCAATCATCGTTACTTTTGCGCCGAAAAACGTGCAATCCATCTTGAATACTGAGGGGGTAGCAACGGGCATAAATACGTGGGCAGCCATCTCAGCTTTTGCGGCATAAGCACTCATGGCACTACCTGCATTGCCCGCCGTCGGGATGGTGACTGCTTTGATGCCGTATTCTTTGGCTTTAGAAATAGCCATGCTTAAACCTCTTGCTTTGAATGAGTTAGTAGGATTGCCTGATTCGTCTTTGATGTACAAGTTTTTAAAACTAATTGTTTTACCTAAATTGTCGGCTTTCAGCAAGGGCGTAAAACCTTCGCCCAAAGAAATAATATTGCCCTGATTTTCAACGGGGAGCATTTCGAGGTATCGCCACATGGTTTTAGGGCGATGTAAAAGAATAGATTTATCAAGACCCGATGAAGCTATATCGTAAATAGCTGATAAAGGCTTTTTGCAATCGAGGCAATAAGTCTGAATTAGATTTTTATCGAACAATTGACCACATTCTGAACATTCGAGATGGGT
>JAYTON010000021.1:0-7023 GCA_043747725.1 Saprospiraceae bacterium | reverse complement strand
ACTTTTTCATACAATTTTTTCATATAAATTATATTTCTACCTACTCCCATATAAGGCTCCCCAGCGAGTGCAAACCCCATATATTGGGTGGCTGTCCAGACGGTTTCGTAGCGAATAAATGTGTTCAAAAAGCCGTCACGTTTTTCATACGGTGCATAGCCCAAACCAATCTCCTTCGCATCAACACCTTTTATCATACCTAAAATCCAGTTTTTAGTAAAGGGGTAACAATCAGCATCTGTTAGGAGCAACCATTCGTATTTGGCGGCTTCAATGCCTTCTGCCAATGCCCCTTTTTTTCCTATTATTTTTTTATCAGTAATATTAATAATCCGTAAGTGGTGATATTTTGACAAAAAACTATTTAATACGCTCAGTGTCTCATCTGTTGATGCATCGTTGACAACGATTACCTCAAAAGAAGCGTATTCTTGATTAAGGATGGTTGGCAGGTTTTTTCTTAAATTCTCAGCTTCATTTCTGGCACATATAATAATGGAGATTGGAGGTAAATCCGTGTCTAATACTGAGGGGATACTTTCTTTTACAATTCCTTTTTTATCTATTTTATAAAAAGCTAATTTTGAAAAAACAAGATACCAATAGAGTAACTGGCAAATGGTAGCTCCGAAAAATATAAGTTTTAGAATCGTTTCAAGCATCGATAATTTTTAACAAATGTAAATTAAAAGTTAAAGTAAAAATTTTAGAATTGAAAATATCGTATTTTGATACTTTTATTCGTTATTTTTACACACAAATATAATTATAAAACCAATACGTTTTAATACAAACCACTTACGCAACATGATGAGAAATTACCTAAAGCCTTGTTTATGGGCAATGTTTTGCTTTTTTCTAAGCACGAGCCTGATGGCTCAAAAATCCCTAAAAACTATTAATCCCAATCCGAACGCAGTCAAAATTGCTTTAGACTATGTTTCTAAACAGCCTAAAAAATGGAATCTGACGGAGCAAGATGTCGCTTCTTATTATTTTCAGGATTCTTATGCCTCCGAGCACAATGGTGTCACGCATGTCTATCTGATCCAGCAACACAAAGGTATTGAACTTTATAATGCCATTATTAATGTGAATGTATTGCCCAACGGAGAAATTTTGTATGCAGGCAATCGCTTTATGCGCAATTTGGCGAACTCGGTGAATACCCTTTCGCCTACGCTCACGCCCGAACAAGCTATTGAAGCCGCTTGTAAACAATTGAATGTCAACATTAATACACCTTTAGGAGTTAAAGAGAAAAAAAGTGATTTCGAATTTGTTTTTGATAAAAGCAATTTTGTTTTGTCAGATATTAATGTCAAACTGCGATTTCAAAAAATAAATGATACCCAAGCACGCCTCGCTTGGGATTTGAATATAGACCAGCCCGATGGTAAAGACCATTGGAGCGTGCGCGTAGATGCTCTGACAGGCAATATTTTGGATAAAACGAGTTGGACATCGCATTGTGCTTTCAATCCCAAAGTTTTCAGTCATGAAGAAGAATGCAACGATACCCCCCTCAGTAAAAACGACTCAAAAGCCCTCAAAAATGAAGAAAATGTGTCGCCATTAGTAGGCGAAGGTACATATAATGTATTTCCCTTACCCGTTGAAAGTCCATCACATGGCTCGCGGAGTTTGGTGACTAACCCTGCTGATGCCGCAGCATCGCCTTTTGGTTGGCACGATACGGATGGAGCGGCAGGTGCAGAATTCCAGATTACACGTGGTAATAATGTTTATGCGTATCTGGATGTGAATAATGATAATACGACTGATGGAAACGAACCGAATGGGGGAACTGATTTGGTTTTTAACGCCCCTTTTTTATCGGATGGAGAGCCTGATACGAATCGGCAAGCAGCCACTGTGAACCTTTTTTATGTCAATAATATGATGCATGATATTACTTATCGCTACGGATTTAATGAAATATCAGGTAATTTTCAAGCAAAAAACTATTCAAATGTAGCGGGCGCGAATGACTACGTGAGAGCGGAAGCACAAGATGGTGCCAAATTGACGACGCCGACAGTGAATAATGCCAATTTTTCATCACCACCTGACGGCTCAAACGGTCGGATGCAAATGTACGTTTGGACGCGTCCGAGCGAAAAAACATTGCATGTGACCGCACCAAGCAATCTGATAGGAGATTTTGAATCAGGAACAGCCACATTCGGACCCCCAGTCACGACTGTACCTGTTTCAGGCTCTGTGGTAATTGTCAATGATGGTTCAAGTACGCCTACATGGGGTTGTAAAACACTGTTGAATACTAATTTAACAGGTAAAATTGCTTTAATTGATAGAGGGAGTTGTTTTTTCAGTGAAAAGGTTTACAATGCTCAACAAAAAGGAGCGATTGCCTGTATTGTCTGTAATGTTGAAGAAAGTATTATAAATATGGCTGGAACTGCCCCGACGGCTAATTTGGTAACGATTCCTGTTATATCTATTAAAAAAGGCGACTGCGACCGCCTCAGAGCAGCTGCTGGAAACAGCTTGACAGTTTCAATTAATAGACCCACAATCTCTACTGGACCCAATAACTTGGATGGCGATTTTGACAATGGTGTTATTGCTCACGAGTACGGGCATGGTGTCTCAAGCCGCCTTACTGGAGGACGCCTCAATGCTGGTTGTCTCAGCTCAGGCGAGCAAGCAGCTGGCGAAGGGTGGAGTGACTTTTTAGCATTAGCTGTAACAACCCGTCCTTCTGACAAAGCGACTACTAATCGCGGAAGCGGTACTTATGTTATTCGTCAACCCAATAATGGTGTCGGATTACGCAATTATCCATATAATACTGACATGAAAGTCAACCCTCTGACTTACGATAGGCTCATATTTACCTCCGAAGTACACAATGTCGGAGAGGTTTGGACAGCCGTTCTGTGGGATTTATATTGGGCAATGGTGGACGTCTATGGATGGGATGCCAATTTGAAAAATACTCAAAGCGGCAATGGAAAAACCATACAATTAGTATTGGATGGTATGAAAATTCAACCGTGTAATCCGGGTTTTCTCGATGCACGAGATGCTATTTTAGCAGCTGATAAAGCAAATTATAATGGTCAAAATCAATGTCTTATTTGGGATGTGTTTGCGCGGAGAGGTATGGGTTTCAATGCTGATCAAGGCTTGAGCAGCAAATACAACGATAATACTGAGGGGTTCGATAAAATGCCGCAATGCGTTAAACAAATTAAAATCAAAAAAGAAGCGACTGAATATATCAAACCTGGGGAAGCCATCACTTATACGCTCAAAGTGACCAATCATAAAGGCACAACAGCTTCGGGCGTAGTGGTGAATGATGAATTTCCTGCTAATACGACTTATATAGCGGGCTCTGCCAATCGCAATGTGAGTGTGAGTAATGGCTCTTTGACGTGGAATATTGGCAATTTGCCTACGGATTCTACCATTGTTTTGACCTACAAACTGAATAGTGATGCCAGTAAAAAATCCATAGCTCAATTCACTGACGATATGGAGGCGGGCGATAAAAATTGGGTAGTGGATCAACTTCTTGTTAACGGCAATGTGTTTTGGGAAATAACTGATATTGAAAGTAGAAGTGGTACTAAATCTTTTGCAATCGGTTATGGTAATAATGACTCAACCGACCAATTGCTACAACTTAAAAACCCGATTAAAGTAACTGGCACTCAACCAGTCCTTCGGTTCTTTCATAAATACGAAACAGAATCAGGTTTTGATGGCGGCATCATTCAAGTTTCTACAGATAATGGGTCTAATTGGTTAGATGTTGCTACTCAAATTTTCAAAAATCCTTATCGAGGTTTGATTGATTATACCACTTTTAAACTCCCCAACCAAAAAGCCTATTGGGGAAAACAGCCTACATTTATAGGCTCATTTATAGATTTAAGTGCTTTTATTGGAAAAAACATCACCTTCCGTTTCCGTTTCGGTACGGATAATAATGAAAGTGGCGTGGGTTGGTTTGTAGATGATGTGGCGGTGATGGATATGTATAATTATAATAGCAAAGCACGCGTCATTACCGCTCAAAAAGATACGGCTTTTGCAGAAGTGGCTGCGCGAGGCACTATTGTAGAACCCACCGTTTTCACACCGACCAATGAAGTTCAAAACGAATTAAAAGTAAAGGTGTTTCCTAATCCAGCGACCGATATTTTAAATATCAATATCATCGGCACTGAAGATTCTAATGTTGACATTCAAATTCTTTCTGTAGATGGTAAGGTGATGTATAAAACGGTATCCCAATTATTTGGCGCACGCGAAGCCGTGATACCCCTCAGTATAGAAGGCTATCCAGCAGGTATTTATATCGCTAAAATCAGTACGGGCAAAAGCGTTGTCGTTGAAAAAATAGTGAAACATTAGAAAATGATAAATAAAATAAAAGCCATCTTGAAAAATCGAGGTGGCTTTTATTTTATATTAAAAACGATATTTTTCACTTAAAAAACCTTAAAGTACTGAGGGGGTGTTAACTTTGCGATTCTTAAAGCGGTTTTCACTATTTTTATAATGAATTTCAAAAATTTAAGTCTAATATTACTTCTATTGAGCTTAATGCTCCCCGCTTGTCAATATTTTGTAGGGCAAGCAGGCAGCAATAAACTGTTGGCATCAGTTTATAACAGGTCGCTTTATTTGATGGACATGGAAGGCATGTTTCCTGAAAATGCTTCAAAGCAAGACAGCCTGCAAATGATTAATGCATATGTTGACCGTTGGATTCGCGATAATATCATCATGGCGGAAGCTGAACGGAATGTGCCAAAGGATTTGAATATAGATGAATTGCTTCAAAAATACCGAGAGTCGCTCATCCTCAGCAGTTATGAAGAGCAATTGACAAAAGTCAATTTAGATACGGCGATTTCGGATACAGAATTGAAAGCATTTTATGAAAAAAATAAAGAACAATATCAGTTAGAAACACCTATTTTAAGGTGTTATTTTATAAAAATCCCGAAAGTAACCCCTCAGTCAGATAGCCTCCAAAAGTGGTGGAATAGTCCAAAATCAGGCAATAATTTGAAAAAAATGCAGGAATTTGCTCGCAATCATGCGCGTTCCTATATTTTAGAAGATTCCGTTTGGACACGTGCCGACGACCTCGTCAAGATGCTACCGAAAGGAACACTCGTTTTGGAGGATATCAGCAGCGGCAAGGAATTGACCATGAAAAACGACGATTTTCAATACTACTTTAGAGCGTTGGGCGTTATGAACCAGAAAGAAATTGCCCCTTTGTCCTATATCAAAGAACAAGCGTCGAAGTATATTTTGCATCAAAGGAAAATACAATTGATTGAAAAAAAGAAGCAAGAAATGTATGACCTCGAAATGAAAAAAAATAACGTAAAAATTTATAATAATTAGGTTTTTACAATTTTATTACCCCTCAGTCAAGCAGAGCTTGATGGCGCAAAACGCGATCATATTTTAGTTAAAATATTGATTATTAACGAGTTATAATAAGAGTTAAAGAAATTTAGATAAAAGTTTATAAATGAAAAAAATAATTTCAGCTTTACTTTTCTTAATGTTTTTAAGTATCAACTCTTTTGCACAGCAAAAAGAATTGGTAGATAAAGTAGTAGCTAAGGTCGGCGACGAATATATTCTCCTTTCAGAAGTGGAGGAGCAATATGCCGCCGCTAAAGATCAAAAAGCGACATTACCCGATAACTATCGCTGCATGGTTTTAGACCAAATCATGGTCAATAAACTCATTTTGAATCAAGCCAAAATTGACTCTGTTTTAGCAAAAGATGAAGATGTGGAGACGCAACTCAACGCCCGTTTTGAGAAAATCCTTGATTATATGGGCGGTAATGTAGAGCAATTTATCTCTTATTATGGTCAAACGCCTAATGTAATGAAAGAGCAGATGCGCGGCGATATGCGCGACCAGTTGATTGTGGATAAAATGAAGCAAAAAATTTTAGCGGATGTTAGCGTCACGCCAGGCGAGGTACGAGAGTTTTTTAGTAAAATACCAAAAGATAGCTTACCCTATTTCAATCAAGAAGTAGAAATAGCGGAAGTGGTTTATAAAACGAAGCCCAACGAAGTAGAAAAAGCAAAATCTAAAAAACAATTGGAAGAAATCCGCGAGCAAATCGTGAACGGAAAAGTGCCATTTGAAGATATGGCGAAAAAATATTCTCAAGACCCAGGTTCAGGTCGTGAAGGCGGTGACTTAGGTTGGGCAAAACGTGGCAAGTTTGTGCCTGAATTTGAAGCACAAGGATTCAAGTTGGAGGAAGGTCAAATCTCACAAGTGTTTGAATCTGAATTTGGTTATCATATTTTGCAGCTTATTGCTCGACGAGGTAACTCTATCCATTGTCGGCACATACTCATCAAACCTGAAATCACTGATGCAGACTTGCAATTGGCAAAGAGAACATTGGATTCAGTGCGTTTACGCATATTAGGGGTATTGAAAGATTCTATTACTTTTTCAGCCGCCGTAAAGGAATATGGCGATAAAAGTACTCAAAGTTTTCACAGCGATGGGCGTATGACCAACCCTACCAGCGGAAATAATACTTTTGAAACCCGCGATCTCGACCCTGATACCTATTTCGCTATTGACTCAATGAAGATAAATGGTATTACGACTCCTATGGAATTGACTTCGGCGTCAGGTGAAAAAACTTATCGCATTGTCAAATTGATTTCAAAATCATCGCCGCATAAAGCTAATCTTTTGCAGGATTATAATAAAATCCAACAAGCAACTACTGAACAGAAAAAAAATGAGAAGCTTGTAAAATGGATTGAAGAGACGTCAAAAAATACTTTTATCAACCTTGATGCCATGTATAAAAAGTGCCCTAATTTGGATAAATGGGGGCGGAAAGTGTAGCCTCTGTGAGTCAATCATTAGGCATCGGAGAATCGCTGTTATATAAATGGAGAGCAGAGTTTTCAGAGCGTGAAACGCAAGGAAGCTTACAAAACCCCTTAGAACTTGAAAATGAAACGCTTCGCAAGCAA
>JAYTON010000020.1:0-5125 GCA_043747725.1 Saprospiraceae bacterium | reverse complement strand
CTTGTAAATATATTTTTAAAAATATGTTAAAATAAAGTGAATATTATAAAAATATAATAGGAAAAACGTAATTTTGATGTTCTTGGGAAGATTAATCAGAAATAAAGAAAATCAAACAACTGGGAACTTAATTCTTGCTTTCTAAACACCACATACTAAAAACTTTAACGCTTCTGATTAATATAGTTAAGATAGGATTATATATTGCTGTTGAATATATGACAAATACTATACCAAAAATTAGTTATTTCACACTTTGAATAACTTTTTTTAAAATATTTTAACTCCCTCAGTATCTATGACCTCAAAGCACTGTAATATTGTAAGAAAATGACTTTTTTATATGAATTTAGATTTTTCACAGCCCATGATCGTATTCCCTCTTTGGGTCGAAGGCTAAATTAAAATCACTAAACAATCACAACCCACACACGTACTCCCAGGGGGCTTACTAAACCATGACAGACAACAAATTATACATCGTCCTCACCCATTTCGACAAAGTAGAGCAAAACCGCCTACGAAAGTACATCCGTTCGCCCTATTTCAACGTTAATGAAACCCTAATGATTTTTTATGATATATTAACAGAACATATCAATAAAAATGGAAAGGCAGGAGCATTAGTAAAAGAAAATATTTGGAAGAAACTTTTTGGAAAAGAAAGTTTTAGTGATGTGCGTTTCAGAAAGCTCGGTTCGGATTTATTAAAATTAATAGAAGGCTTTTTGGCTCAAGAGATTTACGATGATAATTCCTTAGAGCAAGCAAGTTATCTAATAGAAGCTGTTAACAAAAAAAAATTAGAAAAGCTTTATAGTGGTTCTATTAGAAATGCTCAGTTAATTTCCGAACAACAACATCAAAAACCAGCAAGCTTTTATTATTATCAATACTTAATAGAGAAAAATTATTTTGAGCTTTCAGAAGTTGAGTTAAAACGCTCTGAGAAATCAAATGTTGAAAATATTATTAATAATTTAGATTATTTTTATTTAGCAGAGAAATTGCATTGGTATTCTTCTGTATTAAGCAGGAAGCAATTGGTTTCACATGAATATGAATTACTTTTTATTGATGAAATTGTTGAACATATAAATAATCATAAATATGAAAATATTCCAGCAATTACAGTTTATTATAATGCTTTATTGACACAAACTGATAGTAACAATGATGAAAATTATCGTAGATTGACTGAGGTTTTGGAAGAAAATTCTACATTGCTACCTCGAAGTGAATTATACCAACTTTATAGCTCTGTTTTGAATTATTGTATTCTGAAAGTAAATCAAGGTAATCAGAGCTATTTAAGAGAATTTCATGAGAATGTGAAGTACATAATTGAGACTGAGATTATTTTTAATGAAAAAAATACTGGAGAACTTAATCCATGGTTATTTAAGAATATTGTTTTAATTGCTTTGAGGTTATCTGAATATGAATGGACTGAAAAATTTATTAAAGATTATAAAGAAAGACTTCCTATTGAATCTAGGGATAATGCTGTTTCATATAATCTTGCTTTGGTTTATTTTTATCAAAAAAAATATAATAAAGTAATACCTTTATTAAACTCAGTTGAATATGAAGATTTGAGTTATAATTTAGGTTCAAAATCAATGCTCATTGCAATTTATTATGAACAAGATGATTATGAACCCCTAGTATCTTTAACAGATACTTTTAAAACATATCTCAATCGACATAAAGATATTAATGAAAAAATGAGGTTGAATTATTTGCATTATATCCAATTTGTCCGAAAGTTAACTAAAATTATGCCCGGCGATAACAAAGCAGTAGAACAGCTCAAGCAAGAAATTAAAGATGCTAAAGGCGTAGCCTCTGAAAAATGGCTACTCGAAAAACTCGCCGAACTCGAATAAAAAAACAAGCACCCTCAGTATCGGGCATACAAAACGGCTAAACCCTTAACAATCAAGGAATTAGCCGTTTTTTATGCCCGATACTGAGGGGATGCTTAGTTATTATTAACCACCGTTACCTTCGGACCTAAGGGGTCAGTATTGAGTTTGGCGGCGAAACCATTGGCTACGAAGGTATTGATTTTGCCTTCTGTAATGGTAACATTGGGAAGGGTGATGATGATATTGGTGGTACCCGTTTGTTTGATTTTGAAATCATACGTGCCTTTGGTGATTTCTACAAAATCTTTGATGGTTTTGAAAGAAACATTGGTGAAATCGTTGCGGCTGGAAGGCAGACCGCCTGGGGCAACCGCTTCTACATCTATCGCTACATTATTAGGTATATCTGGTATCAAATTGACAAACCGTACTTTTGCTTTGCCAGCAGCCGGTAAGGTGAGGTTATCAGTAGAAGTTAACACGCGTACACTTTTAGCCGCATCATTGTCAATATAAGTGAAATAAGAAAACCCAGTATTTTTGATGGCTTTCACACCCACGGAATCTAATCGAGTACCTGCTTTAGAATATTTGGTCGTTATCACATAATTGGATGTGGTGACTTCTATATCATAATAAGCAGAGTTTTTGGTGTAAACAATCGAATCGGTATTTTTTTTAACACCTCCAATCAATAAATCAACAGCAGGTACCCCCGGGGCAGTATGCACGAGCATCACTTTGCCATAAACTTTGAGGGTTTCATCAATCTTATCAGGTTTACAGGATGTGATAAAAAGAAATGAACATACTAATAAAGCCAATGTGATAGATAGATTTTTCAAAATTTTCATGGATGAATAATCGGTTTAGTTTGAAAAAAAGTATTCTGCAAATAAACGTCATTCATCATAAATGCTTATTGTTACAATAAAAATAAATTTAATAAACACTTTAAACTACACAAACTAAATACCTCAAACTCTAAAGTTAATCTTCGGCAGTTTTTTTTACGATAATTTTGTCTATCCTCATACCGTCCATATCCACCACTTCAAAATTAAATTCGTTCCATTTAATTATCTCTCCTGTAGATGGTAAGGCTTCCAAGATATGAATGATGAAACCGCCGATGGTGTGAAAACCTTCTCGCGTATGTGTATCGTCATCGACGTCAAATTCCTTGAGGAAATCATCCCACGGGTATTGCCCATCAATGAGCCATGAACCGTCTTCCCGAGGTATTAGTTCATATGCGATTTGACCGTCGCCTTCCGAAATATCGCCGACTAAAGCATCAAAAACATCATTAATCGTGACAATCCCTACGAGTGTGCCATATTCATCAACAACCAAACCTTGATGAATTTTGGAGTCTTTAAACTTTTCAAGAGCCGAATAAGCATTCATACTTTCAGGAAAATAATTGACCATTCTCACCATTTTGCTGAAATCAACTTTTTCTCTTTTCAATGTAAGTGCTAAAATATCTTTGACGGTAATAATTCCCAAAACGTTATCTAACTCGCCTTCACAAACAGGGTAAACCGCATGGCTGTGTTTCTGTATTAATTCTAAATTGAACTCATATGATTCAAGGGCATCCAACCACACAATATCCGAGCGATTCGTCATCAACGTCCCTACTTTTTTATCGCCTAAATGGAATACGCGTTCTACAATGTCTTGCTCGATTTCTTCAATCGTACCTGCCGTTGCGCCTTCATCAATAATGGCTTTGATTTCCTCCTCCGTTACCTTGGATTCATCAATTTTTATATTGAAAAAACGCATGAAAATCTCTGTTGACGAACTTAATAACCAGACAAACGGGCGTAAAATCCGCATAATCCACATCATCGGTAAAGCCACCAATTGTGATATAACCTCAGGCTTTGACAAAGCAATCCGCTTCGGAATCATTTCTCCAAAAACAATGGTGATATAAGCCACAAATATGATATTGATTGCTGATGCTATTTGATGAGCATACACACCTATATAGGGTAGCGGTTCGAGATAAGGGGCTATCTTTTCAGCATACGCCTCACCACCGACCACACCCATCACGATAGTAATGAGAGTGATCCCGATTTGGGTTGCAGAAAGGAATTTATTAGGAGAATGGGCTAAGGCAAAAGCTGCTTTCGCTCCGCTATGACCTTTTTTGGCAAGTATCTCAAGACGAATTTTTCTGGCTGATGTAAGGGCTAATTCAGACATGACAAAAAAACCCGAAACGAGAGTGAGTATAATCAGTAAAATAAGGCTATTCATTATGTGATTTTAAAATCGACGCAAATTTAACATATTCAATCGAAATTCAACTATTTTTGTTGCAATATCCATACAATAGTTAAAAAATCTATGAATTCTAATAATTCCCTAATTATTGAAGTACAATATTTTCCGCCGATTGAATATTTCAAACAATTATTTCAATTCCCTCATGTTGTTATTGAGGCGCATGAAAATTATCAAAAAGGCAGTTACCGCAACCGCTGCCATATCGCTAATTCAACGGGCATTCAAGTATTGAGTGTGCCGCTTCGTAAGGGTAAAAATGCGAAACAGCCGATTAGAGAAGTCGCTATTGCTTACGATAAGGGCTGGCAAAAACAACATTGGCAAAGCATCCGAACGGCTTATGGTTCTGCCCCATTTTGGGAGCATTATGCCTCTCAGTTGGAGCCGCTTTTTTTTAAAAAATATGATTATTTATTTGATTTAAATATGGCGATTCTTGAAACATTTTTGAAAATATTGAAATTAAAAAATTCTGTAAATATTTCATTTTCAACTGATTATGAATTTAACTTTAATTCCGAAGGGATATTTGTCACTGCGAGCGGAGCGCGGCAGGAGGGGGTAGATTTGAGGAGCAAAATCTTACCTAATAAAACTTCTTTTCAAGAAGAAAAATATGCCCAACTTTTTCAAGAACGCATAGGTTTTTTACCCAACCTGAGCATCTTAGATTTAATATTTTGCACGGGACCCCAAGCTATGACTGTAATACAATCATGACCATTACCACTACAACGGCATATCAAATCAACCTCATTCTCAGGCAAGGGAGTTTCATTTTGCTATCCATTTTATTAGTAAAAAGCGGCATTTCGACGGATAATATAGGTGTTTTTGAAACCCTCATGTTCATCAGTACCACCGTCAGTTTCTTTTGGCTCAATGCTTTGCTGCAAGGCATTTTGGCGCAATATGTACCTTTAGATAACTTTGAAAAACGAGCTTCT
>JAYTON010000019.1:0-5952 GCA_043747725.1 Saprospiraceae bacterium | reverse complement strand
CAATACCTTCGTTCGTATTATTTAAAATATCGTCAATACTGATACCCTGTCCCTCCCCTTGCTTAAAACAAAGAATACTCTTTTTGACATCAATCATCTCATCATTCGAAACATTGATAGTAGCCTGTGATTTCAGTATTAACGATTGAATTATTAACAAACTCCCAATAAGTACAATTTTCTTCATTCTTTGTAATATATGTATAAGTAGCCTAAGTAATGTATTGATTATGATTTTATTAATTATCAAATACTGTGACAAAGTGTAGGCTAAAACAATAAAAAGACTAAATAGGATGTATTCGTTATATTTAGTTAACAATTTGAAGCTGATTTAATTAAAATCTGCAAAAACATTGGCTTAAATTTGCCAATTAAAATAATTAAAAAATAAAAAGTATGAAAATCACTCATCTGTTATTATGCCTTGCATTATACCTCACTTACGGCTGTGAAGCGCAAAAAAAAGTCGTAGAAATTACTCAATGCACCAAGGGCAATACGGGCTTTAGAGGGCGCGTACCGAAAGAGGAAATGGGCGGAGCCAATTTAGGCAACGATTATTACACCATTGCTATAAAAGCCAAGAAGAAATGTTCAGTCGAAATTGTTAAACTGACCGTTTTAGGTGATGGTGGGCAATTAATTCTCAACCCTGTTTTTGAAAATAATACTGCTAAAATGACATTAAAAGCAGGTAAAACAGGCGTCATGCGCGTAGTAAGAGATAACGACCAAATAGTAGCCAAACCAAATATCAAAGGTGAGGGCAGCCTAACGTTGAAAGTTGATAATAAATTATTGACTTTGCCAATTGAAAAATTTGAAACCATTTTGCCTCAATAGTTATTTATTCTATAACAATCTATAATCTCTTGATTTCCAATGCTTTACAAAAAATTAAGGTGGATAATTGCCTCAATGTCGCTCATAGTCACTACATTGGGCACTTCTCAGAACATATACATTAAAACGTATATGGGGCTTTATGGTAATACAGGTTTTAGAGGCAGTATTTTACCCAATAAAGAGGATTCTCTAATTGTGGCGAATGATTTTTATATCATCCAATTCAAAGTACTGACTAATTGTACAATCGTTGTGGATTCTATGGAAGTAAAAAAAGCGGATAAAACGTATATGCTCAAACCTACTTTTTTGGATTGCACAACCGAAATGAAAGTAATGGCTGGGGAAACCATCAGCGTGAGAGCTGAGAACGATGAGAAAGCGGTAGAAATTGGGTTGGATACATTAAAGACACAAACATTCTACAAAGGAAAATTATCCGCTAAAGTAAATGGTCAGCCCATCGTTTTGATGGTTAAAAATTTTGAAAATATTTTTACCAAATAATAAAAATTTAAAATTAAAATAATACATAAATAATTAATTTTCAATGAAAAAAGCATTCTTTATTTTCAGCATCTTCATTTTCATCGCATCGTGTACCCCTCAGTATAAAGCTCAAGAGACCACCGTTCAGAGCAAATCTATCGTTATTAAACGTCCTAAAAACATTATTTTGATGATAGGCGATGGCATGGGTTTGACTCAAGTATCGGCAGGTTATTACATGAACAGTGGTAAACTCAATCTTGAGCAATTTCCATACGTAGGTCTTCACATCAATTATCCAGCAGAAGATTCGACCATTATTACAGACTCAGCGGCAGGTGCAACGGCTTTTTCTATCGGTGAAAAAACCTATAATGGTGCTATAGGGGTGGGTAAAGACTCACTCCCCCGCGAGACAATTATGGAAACAGCGAAGAAAAAAGGTTTAGCAACCGGCTTAGTTGTGACTTGCAATATTCAACATGCTACGCCTGCGTCGTTCATTGCACACGTAAAAAGCCGTGCTGATTATGAGCCAATTTCGTTGGATATTGTCCAATCCAATATTGATTTTTTTATCGGCGGTGGTAAAAAATATTTTGATAGCCGTAAAATGGACAATCGCAATCTTCTGACAGAAATGGAAAATAAAGGCTATCAAATTTCCGATTTTATCAAAGAAGACATTGAAAAAGTGAAAATTACTAAAGACAAATTCATCTATCTAACGGCTAATGACCAACCTTTGACTGCTGAACAAGGGCGCGATTATTTGCCCAAAGCCTCTAAAATGGCTTGTGATTTCCTTGAAAATCGCTCAAAAAAAGGTTTTTTTATGATGATAGAAGGCTCTCAAATTGATTGGGGTGGTCATGCAGGCAATGCCAATTATATTATAAACGAAATGCTTGATTTTAATAAAGCCATTGGTGAAGTGTTAGAATTTGCAAAGCGCGATGGCAATACCCTCGTCATCGTTACTGCTGACCACGAAACGGGTGGTTTTTCAATTGTGAAAGGCTCGAAAATGAATAAAATCATCGGTGCTTTTGGCGATACAAAGCCCGATAAAAACGGCTCTATTTATCATACCGCCGCCTTTATTCCCGTTTTTGCTTATGGACCAGGTGCACAACAATTCACAGGTATGTATCAAAATACGGCGATTTATCATAAAATGAAGGCGTTATTGGGATTTTAAATCATCTCATCACTTAACTTACAAAAATAGTTTTACTAATGAATAAAATTAAGATATTGATAATAGAAGACCAGCCCATAATAGCCCGAGATATTGAAATTCTTTTGATCAAATGGGGCTATGAAGTCGTAGGGAAAGCAGAGGCTTATGAAGAAGCGATGGTACTTTTTATGGAAAAAAAACCTGATTTAGCTTTAGTGGATATACGCATTGATGGCGCATTAGACGGTATCGAAACGGTGTCTCGCTTTAATGCTATACGCCCTATTCCCATTGTTTATTTAACAGCTTATGCAGATGAAAACACAATAAAGAGAGCCAAACAGAGTTACCCTGTTGCCTATGTTTTAAAGCCTTTTGATGAACGTAGCCTACAATTAACTATCGAATTTGCCCTTAATACATTTACAAAATACCCGCTCGAACAGATACAAGAATCCATAAGCCTCGCTGAAGCCACCCCCTCAGTATTTGAATCTAAATTGAATACAGACCTTATTTTGCAAACCGATACGTCTATATTTATCAAACACAACTATCGCTTCGTTAAATTAGAAAAAAAAGATTTGGTTTTTATTGAAGCCGACCATAATCATATCACCATTCACACTACACAAGAGGCTTATACTATCAGAATGCCCTTATCAAATGTATTGGAAAAAATACAGGATAACAACATTGTTAAAGTACATCGCTCTTATGCGGTCAACATACAACAAATAAAGGAATTTAATGATTCTGAAATAAGAATCGGAGATAAAATCATACCTATTAGTACGGCTCATAAAAGTAATTTTCTAAGGCTTTTTAAGTAGATTAAGCTTCTTGTTTTTTCTCTACTCCAAAATTTATCTTTTTAGGGTAATGACAAGTCGTATTTTATGCCCTAATTTTGTGTATGAATTTCATATATTATTTCATTACATAAACAGTTAGACAAATGAAACTTAAAACGAAAACATCATTCCCTTCTGGTATTATTTTGCTTTCCATTCAAGAATTAGCTACTATCAAAGGTGGCGGCTGTTGTGATGATAAACGCCGCCCTATAAAGACAAGACGACAATAGCTGTAACAAAATCTACCATGAATGTAGATAATATCGCCCAATCAAAAAGAGATTATAACTCTTTCTAAGCCCCCCTCAGTATCCATTGTCTTAATATTTCGGAATACTAAACCGTAACTAAAACCAATACTCCTTAGCTGGGGTCACAAACAACTATGAAAACGCTGTGTCTGGTGGTAGCCTTTTGCTTGGCTTGCCCATACTATATATTGTCACGCAATTTACCATCTTCCTCTATTCGCGCAACGCTTTATAAGGCAATTGATTTGTCTTATAATAATATAGATTCTGCGTTGTATTTAGCTAATAGTGCATTATCCGCAGCTCAAAAGGCAGATAGCGTTCAACTCATATTTTCAGCATATCGCACAATTGGATATATCTATGAAACCAATAATGACCTTCAGAAAGCCCAAAATGCTTATTTATCTGCCCTAAATTTAGCCCAGTTGCGTCTCAAAACGACTGACCACTTGACTATTTATATTGATTTAGCCATTGTCTATAAAAAATTGGGACAATATAGTACTGCACAAGACTATTATAAAAAAACGATAGAGCAAGCTGAGAAAATTCAAGACGTGGAAATGATAGAGGATGCTTATCATGGTCTGGGAATGCTCTACGATATTATAAATGATTATGAACAAGCTTCCCAACATTATTTACACTCCATTGAAATAGCAGAAAAAAGAGGTAATGCGGCAGGTGTTGTCATAAGTTATAAAAAAATTAGTGAGTTACAACTGAAAGCGCAAGAATATGATAAGGCTTTACAGACCATTGAAAAAACCTATCAAATGGCATTGGCTTTAGGCGATTCTTTACAAATTGCGGCTGTTTTATATACTTATGGTTCTATAGAAACAGCAGCTAAAAATTATAAAGCAGCTTTAGAAAAACTCAATCAAGCTAAAACTGTTTTTGAACGATTGAATGAAAAACAGTGTTTAACAGAATCTTTTTTGGCAATAGGACAAGTCTATTATCAAATTAAAAATTATGGTGAGGCAGAGCAATATTTTAGAGGTTGTTCTCAACTATCTTCTTTTTTGCCAAATGAAGCACATACTCGTTTTTATCTTCAATATGGTGAATTGTATATCGCTCAAAACAAAATAATTAAGGCATTATCATGTTTTGAAAAAAGTTTAATTTTAGCAGATAAATATAGTTTTAAAGATATATCAAAACGGTGTCACCAATATTTAAAGGATATTTATTTATTAACCAAGAATTATCCTAAAGCTTTGTATCATGTAGATGCTATCATTCAATATGATGAACTTTTATACAAAGAAAGTCAAAGCAAAAATCAACATATTAGCCAATTCAAATTTGATATTCAACAAAAAAATAAAGAAATAGAAACCCAAAAACAGGCTTTGAAACTATCAAAACGAGCTTATACTATTTTTGCTTTGTTGAGTTTTGCTTTATTGATGTTACTTTTATACACTTGGCAACAAGTGAAGGCGAAGCAAGCGGCTACTAAAAATGCTCAAATATTGCTCAAAGAACTCCACCACAGAGTAAAGAATAATATGCAAACCATCGCCAGTATGATGCGTATTCAAGCCCATCAATGCCAAGATCCCGTATTTACAGCCATGCTTTTAGAAAATAAAAACCGATTCGATACTTTCGCTATGTTGCATCAACAACTATATAAAAGTGATAATGCTGTGGATAAGGTTGAATTGCAACCATTTATTCATAATATTGTAGAAAGACTGCGTTTTTCTTACGGTTTAAATGAACAACAATTTAAAGCTAATATTGAGCTTTATAATCAGGATTTGGACGTAGACTCAGCCCTTTCCATTGGTCTTATTTTGAACGAATTATTGACTAACTCGTTTAAGTATGCTTATCCTACTTTACATAACAAAAATCTATTGGAAGTAACAATTCAATTGTCACATAATAACTTTATCTACACTGATAATGGAAAAGTATTACATCCTGATTTTGACTTTAAAGCAAAAGCAGGTTTTGGTTTGTTTTTCATCGCTTCCTCAGCCCAATTGATGAAGTCTAAATATCGGTTTGAAGTAAAACAAGGGCTTTGTTTTCATTTGTCTTTTCCTGAAAATAAAGATAATTAGAGTATCAAAATAGACGAAAATACTGAGGGGGTACATTAATTCGTTACTGGGATACAATAAAATGTTATTTAGATACAAAAATTATAAAATTCAGCCCAAATAAATTTCGTTACTTCAATTTAATTCAATAGCTTTGTCATGCTATTGCAATATTGAACTTTGAAATTGTAATCCCTGTCGCAATTTCACCCCCTATTGTTCAAAGCTATCAATAGTATTTTCTATTCACTTTCCCG
>JAYTON010000018.1:0-12839 GCA_043747725.1 Saprospiraceae bacterium | reverse complement strand
CCCAATCGGCTCTGCCCCACAGATTCGCCCGATAGATATCGCCCGACTTGCGATTGATCAGTACCAAAATAAGAGAGTTGTAGGAAAAAACCGCCGATTAAGCCCGACCAAATATTATAGCGGTTGCTCAAATCGAATTTCCAATCCAGCACATTCAATTTGCCCATCTTGCCCGCTACTTTGAGCGAATCCACAAAGCCCACGTCTTTCGGCAACAAATGCACCGCTATATAACCTGCCAAAAACATACCCACCAGCACGACAAACATCTGTTGCACTTGAGTATAAGAAATAGTCTTTGAACCACCGAACACACAATATAATGTAACAAACGCCCCAGTCAGTATATTCGTCCAATACAAATCCCAGCCTAAAATAGTGGTCAGAATGATAGACGGCGCGGCAATCGTGACGCCCGTAGAGAGGGCGCGCGGAATAAGGAACAAAAACGAGGTCAAAACCCGTGTTTTAAGGTCGAATCGCTGTTCGAGGAATTGATAAGCCGTAAAAACTTTGAGCCGTTTGAACAAAGGAATAAATGTGATAGAAATCACAATCATCGCCAACGGCAAGCCGAAATAGAACTGCACAAAACGCATCCCGTCCGTATAGGCTTGTCCGGGTGCAGATAAAAAAGTGATGGCACTCGCTTGGGTTGCCATCACGGAGAGGGTAACGTGGTACCACGGCATTTTGCGGTTGGCGAGCAGAAAATGCTCAATATTGCGTTCAGAAGCCCGCCCTTTCCACATGCCATAAGCAACGATGCCGGTAAGCGTGATGATGAGAACCAGCCAATCAATAAAATCCATATTTGTTTAGTTGAGAGTTATAAGTTGTGAGTTATGAGTTTGACACATGTCAACGCACGCCTCATATTTAGTAGAGAGTTATGAATTGGGTTATAAGTTGCAAGTCTAACTCAAAACTAAAAAGGTCTTGTCGCTTTGGTGAATGTTTTTTGATAATATTTCGTAAAAAGATTGTCTTCCCGGACGCCTGAATCGGCGGCATGTATAAAAACTATATCATCCTTGCCTCTGATGTCCGTAACAATGCCGACATGGGAAATTTTATCTTCTTTACCCGTGATAAAAAAAACCAAGTCTCCTGGACGAAGATCTTTGACTTTGATTTCCCGACCCACATTTGCCATATCAGCCGATACGCGGGGCAATTTCAAATTAGCAGCATTAAAAGCAACGGTCACTAAGCCTGAACAATCCATGCCGTTGCGCGTAGTGCCGCCGTATTTATAGGGCGTACCCGTATAATTGCGGGCAGAGGTGATGACATCCCTAACGGTTCGGTTATCATATTTGGCGTTTTTATTGCCCGTATTGTTAGTATTGTTCGTATTTTCAGTATCTCGTGGTTTGAAAAGTCCACAACCATCTACCAAAATGCAAACAAAAACTAAAAATGCTGTTATTAATTTAATGGATTTGCTCATTTATGGGTTGCTGTTTCGTCTAAAAACGTTAAAAATCATTATAATATTTGAGAATCCAGTTTTACAAGGGCTTTATAGTTAATATTTAACAGAAATTTAATGAATATTAAGCCGTTCAATACACAACACCCCCTCAGTATTTTTGTAATTTTTGATGATTTCTTCAACTCTTTCTATTGTGAACATATCTATTGATAGGCATTTATGTTCAGTAACATTTTAAACAAAATTACTAAAAAAGCTGCAATCTCCATAGGGGAATTGCAGCTTTTCTATTAGTTCGATTGCGCTCGCTGTTTATTTTACACAACCTAAAAATCTAACTATTTGCCCAAATATAATTATAAATGCCAAAACTCGCCAAATCTTAAATGCTGTCTCTATTGATGTAACAATTTTATCATTAGATGAAATTTTAGTTTTGCTGTCTATTATAGAATTAATATATTGAAATATAAATGCAATAGCAATTATCAATAAAAGTGGGTGCCACCCCGATTTGATATAAAAGATAAAAATACCTATTTTTGAGAAAAAAGCTCATGGAAATTAAATTATTAAAACAAGAAGGGTCAGAATTGACCTATGAAGTTAAAATCACTTGTGTTAAGCTTTTTTTTACAAATATAAATTCAATGCACAAACAACTTCACCCCTACAAAATGCAAAATCAATATCAACAAACCGACCGCTATGCGATACCAACCAAACACTTTAAAACCATTGCGCGTTAAAAAATTAATAAACGTTTTTATCGCAATCAAAGCCACCACGAAAGCGACTATATTGCCCAACGCAAGCGTCCAAATCTGCTCGTTACTGAGGGGGGCAACCAAACCCGCTTTGGTATCTTTAAAATATTCATACCCTTCCTTCAAAGAGGCTGCCGCCATAGTGGGAACGGCTAAAAGGAATGAAAATTCGGCTGCGCGTTGACGATTTAAATGTTGCGTTAAGCCGCCAATAATAGTCGCAGCCGCGCGAGACAATCCCGGGAAAATCATAGAAAGCACTTGAAAACCACCAATAACTAAGGCGTTTTTATAGGAAATATCTTCTTTAACATTATCAATGGCTTCATTTTTAGCAAACCATTTATCTACAAAAAGTAAGATGATACCGCCCAAAAGCAAAATAGCCGCTATAACCAATGGCTTCTCCAAAATCTCCTTGATATGCTTATAAAAGAGCAAGCCAAACACAGCCGCCGGAGCGAAAGCCACCGCTAATTTTAGGTATATATCAAAATTTTGGATAAAGCGCCGCCAGTACAAAACCACCACTGAGAGTATCGCCCCCATCTGGATAACGACCTCAAATAGTTTCGTAAAACTATCGCTCTGAATACCCATCAACGACGATGTGATAACCATGTGACCCGTAGAAGAAACAGGCAAAAACTCAGTCAATCCCTCGACAATAGCGATGATGATGGCTTGTAGATAAGTCATATTAAAAGTTGATTTTTGTAATCCTTAAATTGAACTCTTCGGGTTCTTTTTGAAAATAGCATATATCTCAACGCCTAAACCTAATAAAATAAGAAAAGGCGCTACGATAATTCGCATCGGACTATAAATAATGCTGTCATCCCATACATCTGGCGACGGCATCGAACCGCCCGACATGCAGAGGTAACCGACAACCATAATGGCGATACCAATTAACATCCACTTATAATTTTCACGCCCGAAGACCAAATCGTCGTTGCGGGTGCCAAATACTGAGGGTGTACTACGCTGACGTGCTGTATTGGTAGCACGTTGTGTTGGCGTTGTTTTTTGTTCTGTCGGTTGTGCAGGTCTTTGCTGCGGTCTGTTAGCTTTAGCCATTATTTTTAGAATTTATGCCGAAGACACACCTTCGGGAGATTTTTAAATTTTAGAATATTGATTAATATAAATCGTCTAAACGCATTTTTAAATACTTATTCACGACATAAAAAGTGCTGACCCAACTGATTAAAATGCCAAGCAATATGAGTATGGCTGCACTGCCAAAAAACAAGGGGCTTTCTAATAAAAGATTCAACTCAGGTGTAGATTTTTGAATAAAATACCAAATCCCACCGATTAATATGACAGCAATAGTGCCACTAAAAAAGCCATTCCAAATGCCTTTGCGGATATACGGGCGGCTGATAAAGCCCCACGATGCCCCCACCAATTCCATGTTTTTAATGATAAAACGATCGGAATAGAGATTAATCCTAATGGTATTATGAATCAGCGTCAGAGCCACAATAATAAATAAAAACGCAGCAATAAATGCAAAAAGAGCTATTTTTTCAATCGTTTTGGAAACTTCTCCCAATAAACCTTCATCCATATACACATCATTGACAGCCGGATTGTCCTTCAATTTCTGACTTATATCCGCTATTGATTTTTTATTCATTGACTCTTGTTTCAAACTCAAAGAATAGGCATCATAAAATGGCAAAGGCATATCAGGATTTATTAAAGTATCGCCCAAACTTTGACGCATCACATCCGCCGCCTCTTGCTTCGAAACAAAATGCACTGAACCCGCTTTGACAAAATTCATTTTAGGGAGTTCTTTTTTCAAAGTCACTAAGGCTACTGAGTCTGCACCTTCTTTTATCTCCACCATCATCGTGATTTTTTCCTGCTGCATAGCCGCTTGCTGCCGAACGAAAAGCAAGGCAGTTCCGAAAAACCCCAGAAGGAAAAGTACTAAAGCCACACTAATAATCGAGTAAAAATAATTCGTTTTTCTTCTTTTTGCCATTATTCTAAGTTCAAATCATACTGTCCAATTGTTCTCATTTTTAATACGAGTGCAAAAATAGAATATTTAATGAAAAATAGAGTTAATTGGGGTTAATTGAGGTTAAAACGAGTTTAAAAAAATATTAAATGTAAAATGCAAAAGTACCCCTCAGTACTTTTGCATTTTACATTTAATATTTCAAACTTTTATCAATTAACATCTTTCCCTTCTTTCAACTTGTCTATCATGCCACCTATCGCGGTTTTATTAGCTGAGTCTGGTGCTTTAGGCAAAGCTAATTGAGCAAATTCAATGGCTTTTTTATAATCGCCGATGGCAGAATACCCACGCGTCATACCCACAAGAGCGGTAAATTCATTGGGGTTTTTATCATAATTCATTTTAAAAATCTCAAAAGCCTCTTTAGATTTTTTCTGACGCAATAAGCCTCGCGCGTATTGATGTACTTCATTCACTTTGCCCTTTGGCAAAGCTTGTTTCATGGCAGCATCTGCTTCGGCGGTTTTTCCCATTTTATTCAAGACATTCGCTAAACCACGCGGCTTTTTTATTGCCGCCGCCAGCAGGAATTGTTAATGATTGAGATTTTAGAGATAAAGTAGTGATTGTCAATGCCATAAGCATTAAAAAAAATGTAACCTTTTTCATAGCTATTGAAATTTTGTAGTGATTAAAAAATGATTTTTACAAAAATATGGTGAAATACTGAGGGGGGCAATTTTATTGTATTTATAGTATAGCTGAAAACCCATCACTCATTATAAATTGCCTATAATAAAAAAATCCTCACTCCGCGAACGGAGTGAGGATTTGTATTTTAAGAAGTGTAGATGGGATAAAAACTTACTGCTTAGGAGCTGGGATCAGGCTTGGAGCGCTTGCTGGTACACCTTCTTCAACTTTCTTTTCAGTGACAACGCCTTTGATAGTCAAAACGCGTGGTTGTTCGCCTTCGTTCGTTTCGATAGTCACGGTCTTAGTGAAAGGACCTACACGTTGAGTGTCATAACGCACTTCAATTTCACCTGATTCTTTAGCAGCTACAGGCTCTTTTTTGTAATTTGGCACTGTACAACCACAGCTGCCACGTGCATTTTTAATAACGAGAGGTTCGGTGCCTGTGTTTTTAAATTTGAATTTACGGAGTGGATCACTGCCTTGAGCAATTGTACCATAGTCAATTTCAGTTTTTTCAAATGTCATCACCGGACCACCCACTTTCTGAGCCTTAGCTACTACTGCTACCAAAGCCAACATAGTAAGAATTGAGAGTACTTTTTTCATTTCTAAAGATGTTTTATTGTTTAAATAAAAATAATTTTAATAAGAATTTAATTTTATACAAAGCTAATTATCCCCTCAGTATTTTGCTGTTAACGACGTGTTAAAAAATGTTATTTAAAATTTAATTATTTTAAATGGGTTATAATTTATTGCGTAATTTATTGATTATCAATATTTTGTAAATAAACTATTTTAAATAGCCTTTAAAAAACTCCTTAACAACGGGAAATAGGAAGAAAAATTATGTCTTGAATCAACGTTTGTTGCCTGGATTGGTATTCGAGGCATTATCGAATTTTTTTTCGTAAATATTACCCTTGATTGTCAGTACATGTTTACCCACTTCTTCATTGGTTTCTACAGTGACTGTTTTTGAAAAACTGCCCAATCTATTAGAGTCGTATTTAACTTCGATGCTGGCGGTTTGTCCTGGCTTGACAGGTTCGCTGGGCCATTTAGGCACTGTGCAACCACAGCTACCCCGAGCATTTTTTATAATCAAAGGCTCGGTGCCAGTATTTTTAAATTTGAAAATTCGGACACCATCACCGGCTTGCACAACGTTGCCATAGTCTATTTCCGTCTTTTCAAACGTCATGACTGGACCATTCTGAGCCTTCGCAGCACCGACTCCGAGAGCCAGTAAAAAAAGGATAGAAAAAAGTTTTTTCATCGTTTGAATTTTATTTTTTATTATAATATTTAATTATGATACAAAGATATATGCCCCCTCAGTATTTACGTGTTAATAAAGTGTAAACAAGTGTTACTTAAATTTAAATTTTTTTAAATTGTTTTTTAAATATTTTTAACTAATTGAAAATCAATTCTTTATGTCATTTTTAATTTAAAATTATTTTATAAATTATAATAAAAAAATAAATTTATTTAATAACTAAATTCAATCCCTAAAGGTTTTTATTGAATAAATATGAATAAGACAATAGTTTAATATTTGCTTGTAAAAATATATCCACCTTATCGCCTCCAATTAGAGGTATTGGTAGAATTAAAATTTTAAAAATAAAATTTCAGCTTGCTTCGATTGTCGGAATAAAATTCGGATTATTGGTTAAAAAATATCTTTCAACAGTATTTTTGTTATTGAAAACAAACAATCAAAAAATATTGTTAACTTTGCGGCAATATTCAAGCCTACCAAGTACCACCAAATAATAATCTTAAATAAAATGTCTGAAAATCTCGAACTTAATGTCAGTCTGGATTCTCTGTCATTCGCCAACGATTCCGATGTGAATCAATACATCAAAGAAGTGCTGAATGATTATGAAACCTGCGTACTTAGCCGCGAAGTCAGTTTGATTGGTCGGCGAGAGGTGCTAACCGGTAAAGCCAAATTCGGCATCCTGGGGGATGGTAAAGAAGTGCCGCAGGTAGCATTTTCAAAGGTATTTCAAAAAGGAGATTGGCGCGCAGGCTATTATCGCGACCAAACGATTATGTTTTCTTTGGGCATCTCTACTCCTGAAGAGTTTTTCGCTCAACTCTATGCTGACAGTGATAATGACCCTTTCAGTGGCGGGCGACAAATGAATGCTCATTTCGCTACGCCAATGGTGGATAAGAACACAGGTATTTGGACTAACCATAATGAAATGTTCAATACTACTTCGGATATTTCATGTACAGCAGGTCAGATGGCACGAGCAGTCGGTTTGGCTTTGGCTTCTAAAAAATATAGAGAAGTAGCTGAGTTGAGAAATTCTACGACATTTTCACACAATGGCAATGAAGTTTGTTTTTGTACCATCGGCGATGCGAGTACTTCTGAAGGGGCATTTTGGGAAGCCGTAAATGCTGCAGGGGTAATGCGCATTCCGTTGGCGATTTTTATTTGGGACGATGGCTATGGGATTAGTGTGCCAGCTAAATTTCAAACCACTAAGGGCAACATTTCTGAGGTACTGAAAGGCTTCGAAATGAATGAAGACGGCGAAGGCATTGAAATATATAGGTGTAAAGCTTGGGATTATCCAGGTATGGTAGAGGTATTTGAAGAAGGCATAGGACAAATGCGTAAAACGCATATCCCTGCAATTTTTCATATTGAAGATGTGACGCAGCCACAAGGTCATTCTACTTCGGGTTCACACGAACGGTATAAATCTAAAGAGCGCTTAGATTGGGAGCACCAGCACGATTGCAATGTGGTGATGCGTCAGTGGATTTTGAGTTCTGGCTTCGCTACTGAATCTGAGTTGGAAGCTATTGAACAGAAAGTGAGAGTCAGTGTTCGCGAATCAAAAAAGAAAGCATGGGACGCCTATTTCAAACCGGTAATGGCTGCTAAATCTGAGATTGATATTATTTATACTCAACTTCTGCAAGCACATCCCGATAAAACAGAGGAGATTTCAACTCAATTGAAAGATATAAGAGCAATCCGAGAACCTTTCTTATCGGATATGACTAAAAGTGCCCGACAATTGGCATTTATACTGAGGGGGTGTCAGAGTGAGCCTTTGGCTGTGTTGAATGATTGGATTAAAAAAGTAAAAATAAAAGCGGAAGACCGTTATCACACCTATTTATATAGTGAGTCGCCTTTATCTGCTTTGAGAATTCCTGTAGTACCACCTGTTTATACCGAGCAATCACTTATAAAAAACGGCTATGAAATAATTAATACATTTTTTGATAAAGTTTTTGAAAAATACTCCAATGTTTTTGCATTTGGTGAAGACGTCGGACAAATCGGGGATGTCAATCAAGGTTTCATGGGGCTACAAGCCAAATATGGTGTGGAGCGTGTTTTTGATGTCGGCATTCGCGAATGGACAATCATAGGTCAAGCTATCGGTATGGCGATGCGTGGATTGCGCCCTATTGCTGAAATTCAATATATAGATTATCTCGCTTACGCCTTTGCGCCTTTGAGCGATGATTTGGCGTCCTTACGCTACCGCTCAAACGGTATGCAGCAAGCACCTTGCATCATCCGTACGCGTGGGCATCGGTTGGAAGGGATATGGCATGCGGGTTCGCCTATGGGTATGATTATAAGCTCCATGCGGGGTATTTACCTGTGTGTACCGCGTAATTTCGTTCAAGCTGCTGGCATGTATAATACGCTTTTACAATCCGATGATCCAGCCATTGTTGTCGAAAGTTTGAATGGTTATCGCTTGAAAGAAACGCTCCCTGATAATATGGGGGAATATACAGTGCCATTGGGTGTACCCGAGGTTTTGACTGAGGGGTCAGACGTGACGCTTGTCACCTATGGCTCTTGCGTACGCATAGCTGAAGAAGCCGTTGAATTGCTGAGAAAAGCACATGTTTCGGTAGAACTCATTGATATTCAAACACTTATGCCTTTCGATCTTGAGCATACCATCGTTGAATCTTTGAAAAAAACCAATAGAATTGTATTCCTCGATGAAGATGTACCGGGTGCAGCTACGGGTTATATGATGCATGAAGTGCTTGAAAAACAAGGAGGATTCAAATACCTCGATTGCGCACCACGGGCTATTACGGCTAAAGAACACCGCCCACCTTATGGTTCTGACGGCGATTATTTCAGCAAACCGAATACGGAAGATGTGGTTGAAATTATTATGGATATGATGAGTGAGTAACATCAATTTACTACCACCATTTTTTTTATTAAAACTTGATTATCCAATTTTAATGAAATAAAATAAATACCATTTGATAAATTGGAAATAGGTATTTCAAGCACTCCCTCCTGCCACGCTCCACTCACAGTGACATTGGGCATTTTTTTTTCAATTAAAACTCTACCAAAATTATCAATCAACTCAAGGCTTTTATTTTTAATAGAAGAAGCACCTCTTAAATTAATGTAAATAAAATCCTTTGCAGGATTAGGATATATAAACCATTGAAAACCAATATCTTGCGTAGCAGTAGGCGTGCAAAGTGACCCCCTCAGTAAACCCGACCTAAATTCATTCAAAGCTGCTAACATACGCGCTTTTTGACCGACTGTGAAAAGCCCCATACAATTATCATCGGTATAATCCATAAAATTCATATACATATTGCCTACACCGCATGATAATTGCGGAAACGGTGGACAACCATTATTGGCAGTCGCTTGAAGCGGCGTATCGCTCACCAAATCATCATCGTTGCAAGTATCGTCAGAGCCCCAAATATGTAGCAGGTTGAAATAATGACCAATTTCATGCGTAGCGGTTCGACCTTTGTTATGAGAGTTGTTCGATAAAGCCGTTCCGATGGTGCCGAAAGCGCGATAATCCACTACAATACCATCTTCTGCTGGCGTAATCAAAGCGTCTTTAAGAGAAGAAGTATAACCATAAACTGAACCCATATTACACACCCAAATATTGAGATAACTATCAGGTTTCCAATTATTTACGCCACCTGAATTCTGATAATATATGCGCCGACGGTTATTTGAAAAAGATGTAAAGATTTCCGAAAAAGTAGTCTGACGTCGGGTAATGCCCTTAGAGGGTTGTCCTAAAGTATCTTTTTGAGCGAGGCAAAATTCGATTTCGCAATCCGCTGCAACGGTTTTGAAACTGCCGGGTACATCTTTCGCATCTATATTTTTTTTTCTAAAATCTTCATTCAATACATCTATTTGGGATTGAATTTGGGCATCTGAAATATTCTCTTCAGCATTTTTCCACACGATATGTACCACAACGGGAATTTTTACAACAGCGCGTGTACTGATTTGCTTATTAAAATCCCGAACATACCCCTTAGTAAAACGCTCTATTTTTTCATCAGGAGTGAAAATATAGCCACAATTTTGAGCAAAAGCAGGAGGTGAAAAATAATAGATAAGAAAAATTGAAATTTGTAAGTATTTCATTATGAGATATATTCACAATTGTAATTTTATAATTTATACAAAAATACTCTATAATTCATTGATTATCAAGTATTTAACGAAAAAATATAAAAGTCATATTATAATACTAAATCATAAAAAAAATACAATAATTTAGGTAATTTTTATGTAATATTTGAAAACAATGTTTATCTTCGTTCAAGTTTTCTCATAGTATGTTTGTTTTTTCCTGCACCACGATTCCCTCCTGAGGTGCAGGATTTTTTATTTCTATAATGCACCTTACCGTTTTCTAAATCACATCAACCGTAAAATAATAGAATGTAACCGTTTCAGAAACATAGGTTGCAAATACACCCGATGAATGCCTAAATTTGGCTTATAAGTTTTCTCATAGTATGTTTACCTAGTCTTCCTGCGCCCAATTTAATTGGTGCAGGATTTTTTTTTGCCACAATTTTAGAATAAATGACGATTCGATAGAATGATTGTACTCTTTAAATTCATATAGTATTTACTTGAAATGTCAATTCTATATTTTTTTTTATAGAAACTTAGCCTGAATTTATTTAAATTTGAAATGACCGTTTTCTAATGATTAGATACCGTTTTCTCGAAAAATATTCCGTTTCGTAAATCAGACAACACCTATCGTTTTAAACACTTAACTTGTGACAAGTTTTCTCATAGTATGTTACTTTGTTGAGTCCCTGCTGCTCCTTTGGAGAAGCAGGGATTTTTTTTTGAATGTTTCTCACATATTTTTTGCTCCTAATCTTTAATTTTCCCTATTGCAATCTAATTTTTTCCACATTTTCATATATAATATAATTATATAAAAATTTATTTTACTGTAAGAAAAAAACATGCCAAAAAAAACAATGTGACATATGAAAAAGGTAGGAATGAAATTTTTTTTTCTCAAATTCGACCACTCCTTTGAATTTTGATACCATTTTCTAAATAATATGTAACAAATATTAATGAATGTTTTATATGTTAAAATATTTCTTTTATATTTGCATCGTGTAGTTTTCTCATAGTATGTTTTTTGCTCCTACATCGTTCCCCTTTTGATGTAGGAGTTTTTTTTGTTAAAAAAACCCCTTGCCATGCTTCTAATTATTCTTTAATCCTTCCAGCTTTAACTTTTACATTTTACCATTTAAAATTTTATGCAGAAGGCATCCCTTCAGGACATTTTGCGTTTCAATAGTGTCTTTTCTGGAAATAAAAGTCTTTATTGGTATCTATTATTTAACAATTAAAATTATTTTCATTCATGAGAAAATTCTTTTCTTTTCTGCTCACTGCTATTACAATTGTTTCTTTTACAGCCTGTTTTGACATCACTGAAGAAATTACGGTCAAAAATGATGGCTCAGGTCAGTACGTGAGCCGCATTGATGCCACTAAATTCGCTGAGCAAATGCAACTTTTCGCTGCTTTTGATACAGCAGGTGAGATGATTCCCAAATTAAAATTTTCATTAGACTCTACTTTCTCTGCCACTTGGGATACTTATCGGGGTGCAAAAGGCATTACAAATGTGAAAATTGATACTTCTGTTGCCTATATATATGTGTTGAAGATGGATTATGCGAACGTGACCGCTCTCAATTCTGCCATTGGCATGAATAAAAGCGCAAACGAGCAAAATCTGTACATTTGGGAAAAAGGCAAAATTTCGAGGAAAGACACGCCGCTGAATTTGGGCGATATGAAAACAGAAGATGAATCGCAGCAGGAAATGGTCAAAAGCTTCTTGAAAGATATGAAATATACCATTATTTATCATTTGCCAGGCAATGTAAAAGATGCGACCAATAAGGAATCTAAAATTTCGGACGATAAAAAATCCGTTACTTTAGAATGTAATCTTTTAGATGTGATTGCTAACAAGGTGAAATTGAGCAATGAAGTGACTTACAAGAAGTAGTAATTCGTTATTTGTTAATCGTTTAATAATCAAACCGCCGTTGTCTCTTTTATTTTAGCAACTGCGGTTTGCTTATTATGAAAATACCCCTCAGTATTTGGGCTTTTTTAGGGCAAGATATTGAGGGGTGAAAGATTGACACCTTAATTCAAATTACTATTTAAGTTCACCATCCTGATATAATCAAATACTTGGATGAGACCATTAAAAGGTTCTCCTTTTTCAATTGATACTTCATGAACATTATTAGATTTATCCATTATCACAATTACAATTCACTAATATCCAATTTTCCCCTTTTTTCCCTTATTCAAATCCTGCCTTAATTCAGACATTCTGATAGCTGTTACGGCAGCCTCTACACCTTTATTGCCATATTTTCCACCTGCGCGATCGAGCGCTTGTTGTTCACTATTAGGCGTCAAAATGCCGAAAATGAAGGATTTGCTGGTAGCAATTGATAAATTTTGAAGGGCATTGGCGACTGACAAATTGATATATTCATCGTGTTTTGTCTCGCCTTTGATGACGCATCCGATGCAAATAACGGCATCTACTGAGGGGTACTTACTTGCAAGCATCCGAGCGGCAGC
>JAYTON010000017.1:0-4570 GCA_043747725.1 Saprospiraceae bacterium | reverse complement strand
TTCCAAAGTGCGCTCTTCTAAAGGGCTTTATGTTCATGTTTGGGGAAGGTTAGCCGCCATTTTTTTTATCCTTTTACTTTTGAACCCGTAATTCGCATATAATTTCAATGAACTACTTAGACTGCTAAAATATTGATTATTCCCAAAGGCATTTCTTCGGAAGAAACAATGTTTTGTAAATTTTTATCATTTATCATTTACTTACAAATGCTAGAAACCCAAAACCTCCAATTCAGCTATAAAGGCTCGAAGCCTTTGACATTTCCAAATATGCACTGCGCTAAAGGTGAACAATGGCTTTTGCTCGGTCAATCTGGAAGTGGCAAGACCACTTTATTGCACCTGCTCGGCGGTTTGTTGACCCCTCAGTATGGCAGCCTGAAAATAGGAGGTACTGATGTTACTCAACTCAAAACGGCGGCATTGGATAAATTTAGAGGTCAACATATAGGCATTATTTTTCAAACGCCCCATTTCGTCAAGGCACTCACCGTAGAAGAGAATTTGATTTTAGCACAACAATTAGCGGGCGTTAAAATTGATAAAATATTGATTCACAATATTTTAAATCAATTAAATATTCCACATAAATTAAAATCAAAACCCAATGAACTCAGTGTAGGCGAGCAACAACGCGTCGCTATCGCACGGGCTTTGATTAACAACCCTTCAGTCATTTTAGCCGACGAACCGACTTCCGCTTTAGACGATAAAAATACAGATGAAGTGATTCAGCTCCTTGAAAATCAGGCGGCTGAAGTGGGCGCAACACTCCTCATCGTGACGCATGACGGACGATTAAAAAATTATTTTAAAAATCAAATTGAGATTCGTTAATCGTAACCGTTTATGAATAATTTGACACTCGAATAACTCATAACGATATACGAAGAAAGGTTTATGAAAAAGTAAAACGCCGATTCGGGAGGAAGTCGGCGTTTTTGAGAATAATAGCGTCAAAGCATTAGAAAAATTCTAAGCCAATAACGCCAGCATCATTTCGGCAAAATCATCCGAAGGACGCGGTAGATCGGTGTTTGGGACGCAAGCGTCTAACTTTAAACTAACTAAATTGTCATCTTTCAAAACTAACTCCACACTAATTTGTGCAAACTCATCTCCAAATTCAGCCTGTGGCTTCACTACATGACGATGAATTGTCTCATTCCAATAACCGCGACCAAAAACGCGCGTATCAGACAGTGAAACGCGATAATTCGCTTGCAAAAGCCGTTCTTTCAAATAATTGAAAAGGTGACGCACCGAATTATCTGAAAAGCGGGTCAAAGCAGGATGCAACCTAAATCCCTTAGAAGAACTTGTGACGAAGAAGTCAATTCCGTCGTGCGTGTTGTTAGGCGAGCATTGATGCGCCATGAATTGGTCACGCAACCAATTAAGCATAGCTGCCTGAGGAGGGGCATCTTTCCATTGTTCGTAATCTGTGATTTCATTGTTTGTGCGTTCAAGGGACTGTTCCATTAAAGGCTCAGTAGCGATTAGTTCAGGATTACGATTGAATTTGTTTTTAAAGTGTAAAAAAATGTCTGTCATGAGCCTTACTTTAAATTTGCTTTTTCAAGCGGTGAAAAAATTGATGTTCAAGGATGATAATAATTAAGACAATAGTTAATAGGATTATAATTTTAATGTTTCGTATTTTAAGATAAAATCAATAGAAATTGTTATGGGTTATAATTTGAGGCGAAGACATTTTTCTAATAAAAATTAAATAGAAATGGACGCAACAAATCTTTTCACACATCAAAGAAATATACAATTTCTTAATTTTGTACAAACGTTAAACTTTCGTTAACATCTTTAACTTCTCGTTTGCACTTGCATTATTACTTTGACGTACAAAGTTGCAAAAAGATTCATAAAGCATAACATATTTTAGTTATATATTAAATTTTAAGTATTTTGTAAAATGTTGAAAATCAATTAGTTATTAAAAATAGCTCTTAAAATAATTTTTTATCAAGTGAATATTTTTTATTAAAATATGATAATAAAAATTTCATTTTTGGCATTATTTCTCATTCTTCAATTTAACAAATTCTTTTTTTTTGTATGAAATACTGAGGGGTATTTTACAAAATAAAAAGAGTGTGCAAGTTCTACTTGTACACTCTTTTATCCAATTGTAAGATTCTAATTTACGCTTTTAAACGCTCAATTATTTTATAGAAAACCGCGCTGAAATAGTAAAACGAATCAATATTATCAATCATTTAATCTGCCAAATCAGGAAAAAAGGCATCTTTAAAATGGTCAATTTGAGGCTCAGCTACCCCCCTCAGTACAACGCTCAAAATATCGAATCGAATGGCGTTTTCATGTTGGCTTTTATGAATGTAGCCGATAGCCGCTTTTATCATTAGCCTTCGTTTTTTATTTTTTACCGCATTTTCAGGGCGTTCAAAAATATCATCCGACCGGGTTTTAACTTCTACAAAAACCATCGTTTTGCCATCCTTCGCTATAATATCCAACTCTGCCCGACCATGCCGCCAATTGCGTTCTAATAATTGGTAATTTTTGTTTTCAAGGAATTGGGCTGCGAGGTCCTCACCTCTTTTGCCTATGTCGTTATGTTTTCCCATAATTTTAGAAAATAGATAAATAAGACAATAGATATTAGACTGATTTGATTTGTTTTAATAAATAAGAAAGCCATGATACCCCCTCAGTATCACGGCTTTAAATGTCGATATTTTTTCTTAAAATGCTTAGATTTTAACAACTTTCTTAGTAAAAATTTGCTTCTCATTTGAAAATTGTAAAAAATAAATTCCTTTTGCGAATTCAGACATATCTAATTCTTGGGTTGTTTCTTTACTCAGTTTTATATTTTTCAAAACCTGTCCGTTGGTATTGGATATATTGAGTTGAAAATCTGCTGCGACCCCATTTTGAAATTCAAGATAAATTTTATCGTTCGTGGGATTAGGATAGGCTTTCACTATCCCCTCAGTATTTGGATCACTTGTAGCAGTAAAAAAGAGCGAAACTTGCCTTTCAGTCGCTGATGCACATGAGGCATTTTGTGCGAGCAACGTGATGATATAATTGCCATTACGCCCATAACGATGCGGTGCTGGATGAATGTTTTCAGAAGTAGAGCCATCACCAAAATCCCAAGCAAAGCGATCGGCATCTTGTGAAATATTAAAAACTTCCACGACATCGGTTGTAATTCTTACATTAAAGGCTGATTTGGGCGATTGAAACACTTTGATAATAGTATCCTGCTTGATGCTGCTTGTACCTGCCGAATTGGTCATTGTCAAAATAACATCATAAATACCTGGTTGATTGTACGTGACTTTTGGATTAGCTTGGTTGGAAGTAGCAGGAACACCGCCTGGGAAAGACCAATTCCAAGTAGAAACGCTCGTAGTATTTCTACCTGAATACTGTACAATCATCGGTGCACAACCTTTCGTTTGGCTCGCTGCAATAGTGGCACTCGGCAAACTAAAAATCACTAATTTAACTGAATCATTGACCGAACCACAAGCGTTGGTAGCTACCAGTCGCACGATATATGTACCCGCTGTCCGATAAATATATTGAGGGCTAACTTGATTGCTTGTCATGCCATCGCCAAAATTCCACAAAAATGAAGTGGCATTAGTGGTATTATTGATAAAATTGACATTCAACCCGTTTTTAGTAGCCGTAAAACTGACAACGGGTTTGCTATTTATTTTTATATATTCTTTTTTAATAATTGTATCACGCCCATACCCGTTTTCAACTATCAAACGGACGTCATAAACGCCCGGCGTGGTATAAGTGACTGAGGGGTTCTTCGCATTTGAGGTGTCGGGTGTAGCTCCAAGGAATGACCAAAAGAACTTACGCACATTATCCGAAGAAGCATTTGTAAAGAAAATAGTGGACGGCGGGCAAGCGTCTCGACCATTAGCCGTGAACCCTGCGAAAGGCGGGGTATTGAGATTTACCAAAGCATTGTACGACATTGCACCACATTCATTAGCCACTCTCAACACCACTCGATAGGTATCCTGCGCGGCATAAGTATGGACAAGACTTTGCAAAGTATCCGATCCACCGTCGCCAAATGTCCATTTATATGTCAAGCCGCCAGACGAGCCATTATTGAAAGTGACCGTATTATTATTAATGGCATAAGAAAAAATCGGAATAGGTATTGCCCTGATTTTCAATGAAATAGCATTCGTATTGACAACACTATTGTTCAAACAATTGCTTTTTAAAACACACCGATAGAGGTAAGGATTTTGAGCTTCTGAAATTTGTTTCAATTTCAAAGTAGGGTTACTGATACCTTCATAAAAATTGTCATTGTTCAATGTTTCGTATCCAGTGCCTTTATTGACCTGCCATTCATATGTCAAACTCGGACCCTGTGCTGACACAATTAGTAAAGTTGTATCGCCTACGCAGACCAATTTAGCAACGGGCTGAGCCAATATTTCCATTTTACGCTGAATCAAATTGGTTGCAATTGCTGGAGTCAAAGTATTATTCACTGATGAAATGCCATTATCCCCTCTCGCTGCATTTTGAGGCGATACGG